>JANQST010000121.1 GCA_028279155.1 Cyclobacteriaceae bacterium | reverse complement strand
TTCCTTCCAATTGTTTGCTTCTACGGCAACTTTTGCCTCTTCAATCAATGCTGCTTTAATTTCTGAGTTTCGTTCCCTGTTCTTCTTAATAATGTCTGTTACCAGTGACTCATACTTTGTAATCAATTCGAATAGAGAAATGTAGTCTCCCAATCCGTCGTGCTTTGGCAATTGCTCTTTTAGATGCAAGAGTTTCATTAAGAATGATCCTTTGTTTTCTGTCGCATCAATTTTTGCAATCACATCATCTATTTTCTTTTTGAGATCCCCATATCTCTCAACAAAAAATGCAGCAGAAGTTGTAACGTCATTATCCCTTACCTCTCCAATTTCCCGGTCCGGGAATTCAGCCCAACCAGATAGGAAGAGTTTTCCATCTTTTTCATAACCAAAAGGAACATCAGATTCTTTCAAGGGGAAGTGTAATTTCTAAATGGGTGCTATATTCGATTACTAATCAAACTTAAGCATGTCAGACGAAAAGATCATCTTCTCAATGTCGGGGGTTAATAAGATCTACCCGCCGCAAAAACAAGTACTTAAGAATATTTATCTCTCTTTTTTTTATGGAGCGAAAATAGGCGTTCTTGGACTAAATGGTGCAGGTAAATCATCGTTGCTCAGAATTATTGCAGGAATCGATAAAGAATTTCAAGGTGAGGTAGTTTTTTCTCCGGGTTTCACAGTAGGCATGTTGGAGCAGGAACCAGAATTGGATCCGGAAAAATCGGTCATTGAGGTTGTTAGGGAAGGTGCAAAAGAGGTCAATTCTTTGCTTAAGGAATACGATGAAGTCAATGCGAAATTCAGTGATCCTGAGGTTCTGGAAGATCCTGATAAGATGAATAAACTGATCGAACGACAGGGAGAATTGCAGGAGAAATTAGATGCAGCAGGAGCCTGGGAAATCGACCATAAACTTCAGCGTGCAATGGATGCCCTTCGTACTCCTCCCGAAGATGCTGTTATAAAAAACTTATCTGGAGGAGAAAAAAGAAGAGTTGCATTATGTAGACTGCTGTTGGAGCAACCAGATGTTCTTCTCTTAGATGAACCTACCAACCATTTGGATGCGGAGTCGGTACTGTGGTTGGAGCAGCATTTGAAGCAGTATGAAGGAACAGTTATCGCTGTAACTCACGATCGTTATTTTCTTGATAATGTGGCCGGTTGGATACTTGAGCTCGATCGTGGGGAAGGAATCCCATGGAAGGGAAATTATTCTAGTTGGTTGGATCAGAAGCAGAAGCGACTGGCTCAAGAAGAGAAGCAAGAGTCTAAACGACAAAAAACGCTTGAGCGAGAATTGGAGTGGGTGAGAATGACACCTAAAGGAAGACAAGCCAAGGCAAAAGCACGGATAAGTGCTTATGATAAACTACTGAGTCAGGAGGCAAAGGAAAAAGAAAAAGACCTGGAGCTGTATATACCCCCTGGGCCGAGATTAGGAGCGAAAGTGATTGAGGTAAATGGAGTGTCTAAAGCCTACGGAGAGAAACTGCTTTTCGAAGACTTGACTTTCAATCTACCACAAGGCGGAATTGTTGGCGTGATAGGACCAAATGGAGCTGGTAAATCCACATTGTTTAAGTTGATCACTGATAAAGAAAAACCAGACAAAGGAAGCTTTGAGGTTGGTGAAACTGTTGTGATGAGCTACGTGGATCAAGAGCATGATACATTGGATCCAAGTAAGACCGTATATGAGACTATCTCAGAAGGTAATGAAATTATAGACTTGGGTGGAAAAGAAATGAATGCTCGTGCCTATGTCAGCAAGTTCAATTTTACAGGGCCTGACCAGGGGAAAACAATTGATAAACTTTCAGGTGGAGAGCGAAATCGAGTCCACTTAGCACTTACTCTAAAGAGAGGTGCTAACCTGGTATTACTTGATGAGCCGACAAACGATCTTGATGTAAACACACTGAGAGCACTTGAAGAGGCTCTGGAAAATTTTGGTGGGTGCGCGGTTGTCATTTCCCATGATCGATGGTTCCTTGATAGAATAGCAACACACATTTTGGCATTTGAAGGTAACTCACAAGTGTATTGGTTTGAAGGCAACTTTTCTGATTACGAGGAAAACCGTAAGAAACGATTGGGCGATGAAGAACCCACAAGAATCAAGTATAAAAAATTAATGGCTTAACTTAACTCAAACAACCAAACCTAATCCATGAAAAGACTTGCAGTAACCCTAACACTTGCCTTTCTCACTTTTTGCGTTTCGGCTCAACGAACGATCATTCATGCAGGTACTTTGATAGATGGTGCATCAAAAAAAGCAACAAAAGAGCAAACAATTGTTGTAGAAGGAAAGAACATAGTAGACATCAAGTCGGGTTACCAATCTCCTGAATCGGGAGACCAGCTTGTTGATTTGAAAAACAGCACAGTTATGCCCGGGTGGATCGATATGCATGTGCATATGGAAGGGGAGACAAGTCCCACTAGGTACATTAAAGGATTCACAGAAAATCCTGCAGACAAGGCATTGTTCTCTACGGATATTGCTAAGAGAACATTGATGGCTGGGTTTACCACCGTACGTGATTTAGGTGGAAGTGGAGTAAATGTTTCGTTGAGAAATGCTATTAATAAAGGGTATGTGGTTGGGCCCAGAATTTTCACGGCAGAAAAATCACTAGCGGTAACTGGCGGCCATGCCGATCCAACCAATGGCTACCGTGATGATCTTAAAGGAGATCCTGGACCTAAGGATGGAGTGGTCAATGGAATTGCAGATGCACGGAAGGCTGTTCGCCAACGCTACAAAAATGGAGCGGATCTTATCAAGATTACTGCGACTGGTGGAGTTTTAAGCGTTGCAAAAGATGGTACCGGACCCCATTTTAAAGAAGACGAGATTGCAGAAATTGTCTCGACCGGAAAAGACTTTGGGTTTCATGTGGCTGCCCATGCCCACGGGGATGAAGGAATGCAACGTGCGGTAAGAGCGGGAGTAAAGACCATAGAACATGGGACTTACATGAGTGAAGAAACCATGGACCTCATGATCAAAATGAATGCCTATTATGTCCCTACTATCAGTGCTGGAATGGAGGTAGCTGAGAATGCAAAGAAACCCGGATACTTCCCTGCAGTTGTAGCCGAAAAGGCTCGGGTAATCGGCCCGCAAATCACTTCAACTTTTGCCAAAGCCTACAAGAAAGGAGTACCAATCGCCTTTGGAACCGACGCAGCAGTTTTCAAGCATGGAGAAAATGCAAGAGAATTTGGCTATATGGTTGATGCCGGAATGCCAGCAATGGAAACTATCATCTGTGCAACTTCTATCAATGCCAAAGTCTTAGGGCAGTCAGATAAATTTGGTACACTCAAGAAAGGATTGTTCGCAGATATTGTTGCTGTGCCAGGAGACCCTCTAGAAGACATCACATTGATGAGAAAAGTCAATTTTGTGATGAAGGAAGGTGTGGTTTATAAAAGCGAATGAGATCTTAACTATTTAAGACCAAAACCCAATTTTAACATCCTTTAACGAATACTGGCAAGGATGTTGCCTTTATCAAGACAGTAAGGTTTATGATAGTGGTAGTTTGAGTTTTGGTTAGTTGGTATCCCACCCTACACTAGGGTGGGATTTTTTTTGAATTTAAGTCGTAAATCCACTGTTAGATTCGTCAAGATGTATAAATTGAAGAAAAAAGAATCTGGCGTTTGGAAGCAGTTATTACCACTCCCGATGTTCTAAAAGCATTTAAGCAGACAAGGGCTCAAACAGAATTTCTTTGCGAAACGTTGGAAACCGAAGACTTTGTTGTTCAGCCAATCGTTGATGTAAGTCCGATCAAGTGGCATCTGGGTCATACCACCTGGTTTTTTGAAAACTTTGTTCTCACCCCAAACTCAAAGGACTATCAACCTTTCCACCCGAAATTCAATTACTTATTCAATAGCTACTATGTAAATGCTGGTGAACGCTGGACAAGGGCAAACAGAGGTCAGCTTACACGCCCAACGGTTAAAGAAATTTTTCGATATCGTGAGTATGTAGAGGAATACATGGTCTCGTTCATGGAGAAAAACCAAATTTCATCGGAATTACTTAAGGTGATTGAGCTAGGGATTAACCACGAGCAACAACATCAAGAATTATTCCTCTATGACATCAAAAGGATCCTGGGAGACAACCCGTTGAATCCGGTATTTCGACCATCTAAAGAAACTGCTGACGTTCCACCTTCTAAGAAATGGCTATCTGTAGAAGAAGGAATTTATTCCATTGGACACGAAGGAGACCGTTTTCATTTTGACAATGAAAAAGGGAAGCACCAAGTGTTCTTGCATGAGTATGAAATAGCATCCGGACTTGTAACGAATGCCGAATTCATGGAGTTTATGGATGATGGAGGATATGAATCTTTTCAGTATTGGTTACATGAGGCCTGGGATTGGGTAAATACAGAAAATGTTAAACACCCAAGGTATTGGGCAATGGAAGAGGAAGAATGGTGGCATTATACGCTTGGAGGATATGAAAAGGTGAATCCAAATGATCCTGTGTCACACATCTCATATTACGAAGCAGATGCTTTTGCCCGATGGAAGAAATGTAGATTACCAACTGAACAAGAGTGGGAAGTAGCATGCAAGAAATTTAGCCCGGAAATAAGCAACTCATCCAACTTTGTTGAATCTAAGTTCTTCAAGCCGGTACAATCTGAAGACTATGGTTTTTATGGTAACCTTTGGGAATGGACCTCCAGCCCGTATGTTGCCTATCCCTATTTTGAGATTGCAGATGGTGCACTTGGAGAATACAATGGAAAGTTCATGGTAAATCAAATGGTTCTCAGAGGGGGGTCGTTTGGAACTCCACGCAATCATATCAGGGCTACATATAGAAATTTTTTTCACCCGCATCTGAGATGGCTTTTTAGTGGGATCAGGTTAGCGAAGCATACAAATGAATGAATACCAATCACGAGGAATCCGTAGTTGATTCGCTATCAATTTTTGAAGAAGATATTTTGAAGGGGTTAATGGCAGCAAACAAAAGCTTGCCATCCAAATACTTTTACGATGCAAAAGGAGATGAGCTTTTTCAACAGATTATGCATCTCGAGGAGTATTATTTAACTAATAAAGAACTTGAAATATTCAACAGCCACAAACAAGGCATATTGGATACTATTTCGGATGGGGAACCTTTTCGAATCATCGAACTTGGTGCAGGTGATGGATTAAAAACCAAGATCTTGCTTCGGCATTTTATGGAATGCGACGTAGATTTTACTTACACCCCTGTCGATATTTCAGGAAACGTCTTGGAGATATTGGAGCGCAATCTTTTCGAGGAAATTCCGGAACTAAAAATCGAATCGTACCAGGGAGATTACTTTGATGCCTTGGCAGATATCTCTGCTAAACCGGAAAAAGATATAGTGTTCTTCCTGGGATCCAACATTGGAAATTTTTCTCATGAGGAGGCGGTATCGTTTCTCTCGAGTTTAAGAAAAGAATTAAAGCCATCCGATATGCTTTTTATGGGGGTGGATTTAAAGAAAGATCCTTCTGCAATCTTGTCAGCATACAATGATTCACAGGGTGTAACAAGAGAATTTAACCTCAACCTTCTGGACAGAATAAATGGTGAACTGAATGGGAATTTCATTCGAGAGCATTTCATGCACTATCCTTACTATAATCCGCAGACAGGGGAGTGCAGAAGCTACTTAATCAGTACTGTTGATCAAGAAGTAAATGTAGCCGGAGAACACATTCATTTCAGAGCCTGGGAGGCAATTTTCATGGAAATTTCCAAGAAATACGATGAAGTTCAATTGAAAGAACTTGCAGAGCAAACCGGATTTAAGATTGTAGATTCATTCCGGGATAAGAAGAATTGGTTTTCGGATGTTGTTTGGATGAATGAATGAAAAGTGCGCACGAGAGGAGTCGAACCTCCACGACCTAAAGCGGTCACCAGGCCCTCAACCTGGCGCGTCTACCAATTCCGCCACGTGCGCTGAGGGGCCACAAAAATAGCTGTTTCCTTAAGATTTATAGAGTTGAATCGGAAATAAAAAAAGGCCTCCATTTGGAAGCCTTTTTCTTTATTTCTGTTTGATACTTTGTTAATGTTCATTTCCTTCATCACTGTGTTCCACACCATGATAGCTGTGCACAATTTTCTCAGTCTGTGCAAGTAATAATGCAGAGGTAATGAAGACCATATGAATAATTATTTCCATTACAACATTTTCCGAATCTGCTTTTTCAACTTCTGATCTATAATCAATGAAAGTTTTCAAAAGCTGCACCCCAGAGATGGATGCTAAGGAGGTCGCAAGTTTAATTTTCAACATTCCAGCGTCCAGATTTTCAAGCCATAGAGGCTTATCATCATGCATGTCAACGTCGATCTTACTTGTAAATATGGAATATCCTCCAATGGTCACCATCACTACCAGGTTCATCACCATCGAAATGTCTACCAAACTCAAAATGCCAAGCATCATTTCGGTTTCATGAAAAGCCGCTGTATGATTGATAACATGTAAGAGTTCCTGGAAAAATTTATAGAGGTAAAAGAATGAAGCTATAATCAGTCCGGTATACAGAGGGGCTTGTACCCATCTACTCCAGAACATGAATCCTTCGAAGAAATTCTCAAACCGTTTGATTGGTGATAGTTGGTCGCTCATACTCGTTTTATCGGTTTTACAATCAGACCTGAAATATAGGAACTTTTAATATCCCAATTCAGGAATTGGCAAAAATAACCTAATCATCAAATACTACCACGGTACCAGCTAGATAATCATGCAATCCTTTCCGCCGGATATTGAAAATGATAACGACAAAGCCCGCGAAAAACAGGAGCAAGGAAAATATCTTCAACAAGTTCCTTAGCACAACCCTAATTGGATGTTTTTGTTCGTCTATTTCCACATGAATTTTTGCCATACGTTTTCCTGGAGTTGCCCGCCAATTGCTAAGCTCAAACCCAATGTTGTAACCAAAGTAGATCACTGAAAAAAGCAGCCAGTCAAAACCCGATTTGGGGAATATAAAAGTGGACCCATAAAGTAAGGCGAACACAGGTAGCAAGTCGATGTTGTGCGCGAACAAGCGTTGGGAAAAGCCGACATACCTTAATTCTTTTTCCACCATGAAATAGTTTGATCAAATATAAAAGCTCCTATTGCAATCTAGTGGTTGATTAAATACTTTTGCCCACCCTTTACCAGGGTCACCGCAAGACAAATAGGAAGCCTGGTTAGAAAAATGCCAAAGTGGCGGAATTGGTAGACGCGCACGACTCAAACTCGTGTTCCTTCGGGAGTGAGGGTTCGACTCCCTCCTTTGGTACAGAATATCCCTGTTAACCTATTGGTTTTCAGGGATTTCTATTTTAAGGAGTCACAATAAAGTAACACAAATCTCTAATTTTATCCGTTTTAAAGCCTGTCTCGCTATCTTAAGTTATGCTTATCGGACTAAAGAAGCTTGGACAAAGGAACTTGCTAGTTTCCCATTTTGTAGTTGGAGGCTTACCAAAAATGGTAGATGGATTGGATCTTCTAAATCAGGTTCATGGGTGGCTTCATTTCAAGGATGTCGACTATGCAATGGAAAAATATAATAGCACCCGCACCGAGTCGGTCTATGTATTCCATCATATTGAGTTAGATGTCTTGTCCGATTTACTTGAAGACTTGAAGACCATTTACATAAAGTCAAATGAAGGATATGGGTCAAAGGAAGATTTTATCGAAGAAGTGCTAGGATTGACGGTGAGAGAATTAAAGGAATTTACAGCAAGAAAATACACTTGGTATGGAGCACCAGAAGAAGAATATAGTTTTTACTACTTCTTTAGTGGAAAAGGAGATGCTCCATTCACAGACTATCTAGTAGATGCAAATAAAGACATTGAATTCTACCAGAAATACTTTAAGCAAGTAATCAAGTTAATCGAAGAATTTGATTATGATAAAACCCCACTAAGAACCTCATCCAATATTCAAACTAGCTATGAGTGGTTTGCCAGCAAAGATTCAAAGGATGAAGAGTTGAACGAATTGTATGTTAAGATGAAGGATTTAATAGTGGATACTAACTTCGATGATTTTTCTGCGGTTTTTTCAAAAGTTCCTTCAAGCGAATTCAAACCGATTCGCTGGAAATCGAACTCACCATCAGAAGCTTTGTACTTTGTAAAAAGTCTAATGGATCAGGGGGTCATTGTCAATGAAAGTCGATGGAACTACAAGCGGTTTGCAAAATGCTTTACACGAAGTGATGGTACTACCTTTAGCGAAAAGCTTAAGGTTCTAAAAGCGAGAATAGAAACAGATTTAAGTGTTACTCACCGTCAAACCATAGATGATATTGTAGCTAGTATTGCCTAGTCCTTAACCTTCCCCTTAACCTTCTTTCTTCAGACGAATCACCCCTTGGATTCCTGGCGTTAAATCATTTTGATTTGTAAAAAGCCCCCTGAGCTGCAACTCAGAGGGCAAATGTTAAAACCCCGAAAAGGGGCAATCTTGTAATGACAAATAAAGCTTCCAATGTTGGGATTGTCAAGGACATTTTCAACATGAGTGAAACGGTCGACTACACAGGCCTTGCCAAATCAACCATTTACAAACTTGTTCACAATAGGGCAATACCTTGCCACAAACCAAATGGGAAGCTCCTCTATTTCAGAAAGGAGGATCTCGACAATTACCTAACAAGAAATAGGATTAAGCCAGCCTCTGAAATTGAAGAGGAAGCTGTCAATTATCTCACCAATAGGGAGAATTAGTACATGGAATTCTCTCAGAAGTTTAATGTGCATGGGTTCCCCACATGGATACTAAGTGTGGAAGGCAAATACTGTTTGATGCTATCATCTGGAAAGCGAGCAATTTTCGAATGCTACGAAAGAGAAAGTGAAAACTTCGGAGGTTACATGGTCTTAATTGGAAAATGTAGATCGGATGAGATTTCTTTTGATGCATTTCCAGCATTTAGTGTTGATGACGCAATTGACATATTTCTAGGCTAATGTTTGATTTTCTCAAATTGGACATAAGCTCTGTTCCAACTGATATCCTTTTAGCCAACGATTTACTTGATTTTAAGGGATCTCACTCCTTCACAACTGGAGAAATTCAGGAAAGTAAATTGGTGGCTGAATACAAGTCGTGCAAATTCATAATTTATCCGAATGGAAGGAAGGAGTTCCGAGGTAGTCTACACAAAATGTCGAATGATGGCATTCACAATTTCGATGATTTTAGTTTTGACCACTTTCTTAAAACTGTTGAAATCCTAAGGAGTGATTTTGGAATCGATCCCTCCAAGGCATATTTGAAGAATGTGGAATTTGGCGTTAACGTCTTGCCTCCAATTGCAACTGAGCATATTCTCAAAAATCTTCTGGTACATAGAGGGAAAAGCTTTGAATCTAAGTCCTTATTCAGAACTTCCAACTATAAACAGGTTTGCCACAATAGATACTTTATCAAAGCTTACGATAAGCAGTTGCAGTATTCAGAACTTGGATATGAAGAACGGACATTGAGATTTGAAATCAAGCATGTTAAGATGTGTGATTTGAATATGAATGAAATCAGGACTTTGAAGGATTTGACGAAAGTCAATAATCTAGATTTTTTCGATCATGATTTGATGAAGAAGTTCAACGAAATCATCATGTATGATCCAACACTAATCCTGCGTGGTGAAAATCGTGAACTTAAACATGCTCAATGGTCCAACCCTGGTTTCTGGCTTAATCTAAATAAGCAAAAGAGATACATGGAAAATAGAAACTATCAATGTGCTTTAGAAAATAGTTCGGATCGGATACAGAAGAAATTGGCAAAGGTTATCTTAGAGAAATGTAAGGACTTGAAAATGGAGGTTACTTTCTAACCTGTATATATACGGTGAGAAAGTCATATCATAATGAAGACATTAATAATAGCTCTTGGGATAGCGATAACAACCCACAATTATGAACAACCACAGTCGGACAAACTTGTAGGAACTGTATGGATTAGTCCAAGTGAACTCGGTGGTTACGATAGTTTAGTTTTTACTTCAGCAACTCAGGTCTCATACTATTTGGAAGAAGTGACTTGGACATTTTCATCTACTTACTCAGTTGATGATAGCATTATCACGGTCGAAACTAAGACGTATGAGCTTGAGGTAGAGAACCCAGATAAGTATCCACCAAACCTGAGACAGAAGTACAAAATCAACATGAATGAACTTAAGTTGATATATCAAGCTAGAGATAGGAAAGATGGATGGAAAGAAGACTCCGAAGAATGGATAAGCCGTATTGCTGATTTCAAAAGAATTAAATAATATGACTGGGGGCGCAGGATTTACAAGAGATGGAGTAGAAAGATCAAGAGTCAATAGAAGTTGGCTCAAGAAGAAATTACCCTTTCAACGACTAAAGGAGAATCTGTTCTTGAAAGCCCCTAAGCTTAACATGGAGATTAATGAATCTACTTTAGAAGACCTTCATAGAATGAAAACGGAGAGGAGACTAGAAGAGAAATTCAAAAGAAGGTTTTTTGCAATTTTTATTGCAGTTATCCTCTTAATTGTATTTGGTTGGTTTTCAAGCTGGCTAGTATAATTTGCTAAGAGTTTTTTATAAAAAATTCATGTGATCACACATGGGGCACTTACTCAATTTTATGTCAGCTCTCTCATTATAAGTATTAAAACAAGCGACACCTTGACACCGAACTTGGTTGTAAGGGATGGATGAATCTGAAGAAGTTGAGCCGCTGACAGCAGCCTCAATTTTGCTTTCAATTTCTTCTTTGAGTTTATCAATGTCTTTGTCATTGGCGTACTTGTCGATTAGTTCATTCACTTCTTCCGTTCTGTCCTTAATTTCTTTGTCCTTGTCTTCAAGAAACTTTTTCCATGACTTTATTAAGTTGTTCCTCTCCTGATTGAAAAGAACTTCCTGGTCCTTCAAGAGTTTTGTCCTTTGCTCTTTGAAGCTCTTTTCTTGTCTAAAGAGTAAAACCGCTGCTATCACCGCCCCTATCGTAAAGAGAGCTGTTAGTGCGGCAATTGCAATAGTAACAGGGAGTATTGCATTAGAAAGCTGAGAGTTAGTGTTTGCAATTAGATCTAAATACTCAGGGGGAATTTCATAAAGAATCTCATTTTTAGATTTGATTGCTACAATTGTGTCCATACTTTTAATATGGACTGTATCGTATTTAGCAATTACAGAATCTCTATAGACGATTATTGTATCGCTCGGTGACTGCATCTCTGAGATTATTGATCAAATATAATGGTTTTGGTACTGTGGGCCGTGGATCAAAATTTACAATGGTAGGCATCTTCCGCACCAATTTTTTAGTATCTCAAAAATTAATAAGACAACCTACCCCCTCGTAAAAAAGCGTTTTTCTTTGTGGAAAGCGCTCCTTATATAGGAATATAGCTGCTTATTCACAAGTACGAAGAATCTTTGAAAAATCTTTAACTCAGTAAAGGGTTTTTAGTCAATTATCGAACCAAAATACCATCGTAAAATCAACGCTGAAATGCTTGAAACAAACTTTTTATCGATTAAGGATGATAGAAGCTGATAGCAAAAAACACCACTTTCAATGGGTGTATCTACACACGTATGATGAATCTATTTTTCAGAGCCCTTCTTGAGCTTAGAGGCTAAGGATTCCATAATTCGATCTGCACATTTCCCTTCCAGTCCACCCTGCTTGAATGAGAACGTTCCAACAAGTTCACCATCTGAAGCCAGATCAACTATCTGTCCCGTTAGAACGCTCATAACAGATCCACCGCAGCCTGTGTCAGCTCTTGATTTGTAACTCATTGTAATAACATAGACAGACTTTACGTAGGTTTTATTTCCAATGGTAATCACTTCACTCTCACTATTCTCATCGTAGACCGCATCCTTTATGATCTCGGCTTGTTCCTGGGCAACCCTGTTAGACACAACTTTAAATCCGTTCAATAGTAACCCATTCTGCAATGCACCTGAAGCCATTAAAGGATCATAGAATCCCTCAACAGTAATTGACGCTTTAGGATTAAAGTCTTCGGTTACAAAAACCTTTAACTTCTTAAGGTCTTTCTGCGCATATATGGGAGAGAGTATTAAAATGAGGAATGTGGTGGCAAATAGTCTCATTTAGAGAATTCTTTGAATTGCTAATATAGCATAGTTGCTATAACATTCGATAGTGTATTCTCAGACTTTTGAAAGGTGCATAGAGTCAGAGACATTGAAGTAATGAAAGCCTTTGGTGACAATCTCAAAAGAATAAGGTTGGAGCGAGGTATGACTCAAGAGAATCTGGCTTTCAAGGCAGATATTGCTTTCAGCTCTGTTGCAAGAATAGAGGCAGGAAAAATCAACACAACAATTAGTACTATTGCCAGACTGGCAAAAACATTAGGTGTGGATAAGAAAGATTTGATGGAATTCTAATTAGTCAATTCTCTGCTTGATCGCTAAATCGGGTCTTATGGTATTTATGTATCTAACAGATGCTTTAAGCATTTTTTCTATTAAAGGATCATTACCTGATTTAATCATTTGGTGGATTGCCTGAAAAGCAAGAGGGATGTGGGAAATAAGGGTGAATCGAACATACTCATCTACGGGGTATTTTACCTGATACCTAAGTTGAGGGGTTCCATCATTTTTCATTCTAATATGTCTTGCCTCAATGGAGTAGAGGTTATTGTGTGTCTCGGCTGAAAGGCCTCCATAAACGCCATCATAGACTTTTTTCAGCCCTACTGCTTCATACTTTGAACTTATATGCTTAAAAGTCTTGCCTTTTGATTCAAACTCCTTTATTGCTTTTCCTGTTTCCTTAAGTTGTAAGCGAACCGATTCAGTATATTCAATAGAGACTTTCCTGGGATCACTTCGATCAATCTTATTTTTTAGCGCTCTCAATTTGTCTTTTTCACTTGCATAAAGAAGTGAGTAAATATGGGTTTCATCTTTTTCCAGCAGCAATATGTCGACATAAGCATCCAATAGATTTCGTACCAGCGAAGGAATTGATAGTGTTCGATTTGCGGAATAAAGACATTTAATATCAAGGCCAGTCTCAAAGATTGTGAGCAGGATTGATAAGGCAGCCGTACTAACCCTTGAAATTTCTGAAGGCACCTTTTGCAAGAAAGAATCTCCATCATGCAATAACTCCTCTAGGGTAGATAGGAACAAATCTTCTGTATGCTTATTCATCGATTGATTCAATCAGTATGTTTACTAAAATATTTTGCAATTTAAAAAACACCATCAAGTACCTTTGAGGTGTAGGCAATAAATATGAGTTTACCATCAGATATAAAACCTCTTTTTGCCAATCTTAGGAGAATTGGCCTTTTGGATTATGTTGGTTCAGACGAGTTCGACGATCTCATGATTGAGATAGATCTTGATAAAGAATGGAATGAGGAGCTTAAAAGAACTGGTGAAATGGAAGAGGAAGATGATTATTCCGATGCTCAATATGATGAGGCATTCATTGAATTCCTTGATTGGATTTATCATAATTATGACTTTTTTGACTTCATCCAAGATTTACTAATCGACTATACAAAATGGAGTGATGATACTTTTGAAATAAGCTCAATTCATGAAAACCTTAAAGAGCTTGGTCTCAAGAAACGTGATTTATTAGAATTTCAGAAAGAGTTTAGGAAAGTTAGAGATAGTAGGTCTGCTAGCTCTAAAATAAGAAGTCATGTTGATCTCGATCCGAAAAAAGTATTTGTTGTACATGGACATGATAGTATTGCTCTACGTGAACTTGAAAAGTTCCTGAAAGATGATGTAGATATGAACCCTATTATCTTGCAAGATCAACTGACAGAGACTCTCGAGACGATCATAGCAAAAATTGAAAGACTAGCTGGTGAATGTATGTATGCAGTTGTCCTGATGACACCAGATGATGAGACTAAAGATAACCAGAGAAGGGCAAGGCAAAATGTAATTCTAGAATTAGGGTATTTTATTGGAAGATTTAAGGCATTAGGAAAGGGGAAAGTCGTTCTGATTAAGAAAGGCAATATTGAAAAACCAAGCGATATAGATGGAGTTATTTATTATCAATATACGAATAGCATTGAAGAGATATTTCATAGGCTAAATAAGCAGTTTGACGCTTGGAAGAAAGAGCTTGATGGTGCTAACAATCCTTAAATTCAATGTACTTCGAACCAGAAGAATTCTATAAAACTTTTAATCTAAATCACTTTGATATCAAGCAGCGATACAACTCGTATTTACTTGACTTGGGAGATGATAAAGTGAAGGAACTTATTCGACCCCTAAGCTTCGTTAGCGAGGAAGATTTTAAAACAAGCCTAAAACTTGACATTCGCTTTACATATTTATTAGCAATTGAAACGCTGTTCGAACTCGTATTTTCTCTACTACCTGAAGAAGGTAAGGTGGTTCGAGAATTTCAGATAATAGAAAGACTAATAGACGATAAAAGACATTATAGTGAGATCAGAAAATTCAGTAAGGGTGAAGAATCAAGGCTAGACCTACTCTCCAAGGAATTGGATCATAAAGATATCCAAGGAACCTTTTTAAGGTTTTTATTCTATAGGGGCATAACGGACCCAAGCCTGAATGATGATGTGAATAGCAGCTTAATGATTATCGATCAAGTGCTGAGAACATTAGCTTCTGAAATTGCCGACAGAAGTGAAATAAATGCTCATAAGCACGGACTTAGAGGTGTTTCGGTATGGAAAGGTTTCGGTTTTGCAAACGCTAATAATCTGGAAGATAAGGTTGAATTTAATATTGAAGATTCAGTATCCTACTTAAGTAAAAGCAAGGGGGGCTATCAATTCTTAACGAAGGCACTTGATCCAGAAAGGGATATAAAGATGACTAGATTAGTATCAAATCTTATCCGTAACATAATTAATCCGAGGAAAGCCTCGATAATGAATAAAAAGACTGCAAAGGGCGCAAAACCAAGTGAAATACATATTCACTTTTTCACTCAAAAAACATATGACGATTTCAATACTTATCATGTTGAAATAGATGACATCCGACAGACCATTCAATTCAAGAAGTGAATTCGGTAATACTACACCTGAATGAACTTATACGACTTTAGGCTCTTCCAGGCTTTGATTTAAGGTTTGAGTAATGCTTCTTATTAAATACCCCTTTACACTCTTCTTGTCAAATTTCTTTAATGACTCAGTCAATCCTGCAGCAATTTTTTTTATGTCGTCGGCTTCTCTTACATAGGTTGTGTGTGCAGATCCTTGAATATATCTATCATTTAGTTTTCTATCAATTTGATAAAGAACAGGATTTGATGCATTACACATCGATTGGACTAACTCATCATTTGAAGTTTGATTAAAGAGTGGTTTGAAATAGTATTCATCCAATATGCTAGCAACCCCATTCCCATTTTCATCCTTAATAAATCCAACAATCTCATCAATTCTTGCTTGCTGTTCATCAACCAAAGATTGACTATGTATTTTCTTTATTTCCTTTCTGACTTCTTTGGCAAGATCGTTATCTGCTCTAAAAGCATTGATATTTTGCCACACGTATTCACTTCTTGAAAAGTTTGCAGCTGAAAGCTTTACCCCTTCAAGGACAATTTCTTTAAGCTCTTTCTTGCTAAGATCTAATAGCCCTTCTGCTTGATAGAAGGGAAGATTTGTTGCAATCGTATTATAGTCATAAGTATTGTACTCACCCTTCTTAGTCGACTCAATAACAATCTCTAAATACTCCTTGAATGTTTTATCATGTAGTAATCTGAAGTCAGGGCCCATTAAGTATTTGAGAGCAAGTATATTTTGGGGCATTTTCAGCAGCTCTGTTTCTTCAAGATCTGTCTCTTCTTGTATTTGATTTTCATCAATAACACCAGTTAATATGTACTCACAGATTCCTTTGAAAAACGAGTAGTTACTAACATCAATCTTGTTCAAATAACGATTTGATAGTTCTTCCCAGTAATTCCTGGGTGTGTCATTATCACCTTGATTTTCACTCGTTGATTCTTTGAGCATGTTTAAAATTCGGAACTCTTCACCTTCCATTTCAACCTCCTTTATTTTCTTAAATGATTTAGGAGAAATCATCCCAAGAGCTAGCTCGGAGGTAAATATCAACACGAATAAAATCACCTTATGATATGACCTTTTTGCTTCGTGGGAGTATTTGAACACAACTCTTAGATTCTCAAAAAATGACTTAATTGTCCTGAAGTTTTCGATTGAAAATTTCTGTACTAGACCTGATATGAAGTCGAAATTGGATTCGATAAGTTTATAATACTCCTGGTCAATGTTTTCGTATGAATTTACAATTGATTTAAGGATGGCATTAACGTCTGCTTGGTACTTGAGGATTTGGCCAACATTCTTTTCCCGTATCTTGTCGAATTGATCGTCAAGTTTAGAATCATCTGTTAATACTATTGTCTTAATGCCTAGTTTCTCAATATCCTGATTGATGAAGCCCCATACTTCTTTAAGAAGAAAGGGATCACATCGTTCTAGGTCATCATAGCAGATCACACAGTTAGTAAAATTCTTTGGTCTAAGACTGCCAGAAAGTTCAGAAAATTCTGTCTTGAGTATTCTTCGAGTGAAAATATTCAGGGTATTGAAAACAAGTTTTGTTCTCATTTTTTCAGGTAATACTTGTAAGAGTATTTGTGATTCTAGCTGCTGAACATTTGAAATGCCATTAAGACTTACATAAACGGGTTTCTGCCCTCTTTCTTCCACCAGCGGGACAATGGATTCTTTCCAGAAATAAGTTTTACCAGATCCCCACGCTGCTGTTATTAGTAAGGCTCGATCCGATAGAGATGAGTCTAAATATTCTTTTACAATTGATATAGTATCCATTCAAAAAGATGATATATGTATTGTTAAGTTAGAACTTGAATTTTGTTAATTGATTTTGTGTACCTTATGAACAGTTATTTAAAATATTAAATTTTAAGATGACTTCAAATGGAAACTGAACCAATTTCAGGAGACTGGTGGATAAAAGAGGAATCATCAAATCAATTAAAAGGAGATCTGACAATTGACGATGACAAAATCACTTTAGAACTTTATGGAAGTTTCAGGACCATTACTCAACCATTTTTATTTGATATTGATATTTATGGCCTTTCGAATGTTGGCAGGGTGTACTCGTTGTTGAAATGCCAGGAAATTCACAGAAGTGAAAGCAAAACTACCATCAGCGCCCAAGTAGCGGTGGTAAACTTGCAGACAACAATGGAAGAGAAATTCTATTCAGCATACGGCTCGTATAATGACCTATTAAGATGGGTTAAAATTTTTCCTATCAAATTTCAAAACCCTACGATCAGCTTTGATAAAGAAACTACTCCTATCGAGTTTCCAAAAATTGATGAAGTGAAGAGGAGTTTGAAAGCAAGCTGCCATTATTCCTATAAGTCTGGTATTCAAGCATCGTTGGAAGCATATGGAATGCTTATGATAGAATCGGATCGAGGAATGTCAATTCGTGAGGTTGTTGAAGAATTAATTTGGTTTGGGAAAATCCTATCCATATTGAGATATCAAGATACTTGCATAGAAAGCATAAAAGTTAAGGAGAATCAGGAAGAGACTAGATATTGCTCACTTTATGTACGGAAATTGAATATCAATACTATATCTAAGCCCAATGAACACTTATTTGGTTATAGTGAAATTGAAGGAGATTTCAACAAGGTAGTTGAAACATACTATTCTAAGAGATCTGAGTT
>JANQST010000115.1 GCA_028279155.1 Cyclobacteriaceae bacterium | reverse complement strand
GATACACCTGGAACCGATGAATGCATTGTCTTCAATGATCACAGGTGCTGCCTGGACAGGTTCCAGAACACCTCCAATACCAACACCTCCGCTCAAATGAACATTCTTTCCTATCTGGGCACAACTTCCAACGGTGGCCCATGTATCAACCATTGTTCCTTCGTCAACATAGGCACCGATGTTGACGTAACTAGGCATTAGGATGGTATTTGAACTTATATAAGCACCATACCTGGCAATCGCATGTGGAACTACGCGAACACCAAGCTGATCGTACCCAGATTTTAATTTGATCTTATCATGAAACTGAAAAGGTCCTACCTCGATGAGTTGCATTTTCATTAGTGGAAAATATAAAATAACAGCCTTCTTGAGCCAGTCCTTAACAATCCACTCATTACCCACCGGCTCAGCGATTCTTCGTTTTCCATTATCGAGATCCTCGATAATCGTTTTAATGGCTACAGCTACATCCTTCTTCTCAACCAGGGAACGGTCTTCCCATGCTTCTTCGATCAAATTTTTTAATTCCATTCAAAAGTTAATATTTACAATTCCTATGAAAACGCAGATTGTTATTGCAAACACACTCAAACCCGTAGATGATGTGCGGGCTTATGAGAAGATTGCTCAATCGATTGCGAAAACAAACAAATATCATATTAATATCATAGGAAATACTGGGAAAAAAGAACCAGTTCTTCCGGATATTGAATTCAATGTTCTCCCCCTTGCCAAACGATCCATTCTTTATAGACTATGGGTAAGATTAAAAGTTCTCTTTTTATTCTTTAGAATGAAACCAGAGATAATAATTATTCAAACACATGAGCTTTTGTTCGCTTCTATACTTCACAAGTTCATTAAGAAGAGCAAAATTATTTATGATGTCAGGGAAGACTACAAGATGAACATTCGATATCTAAGTCCATTGCCTGCACTAATCAGGTTTTTTTTGTCTCATTTTGTTCGAATCAAAGAGCGGTTGTGTAGTCTCTTTGTTGATCAATTTTGGTATGCGGAGAAATGCTATAACTATGAAATTGCATTCTCTAGAAGTAAGAGTGTCGTAGTTGAGAACAAAGCACTCAAAATTGATGAAAAACGGAAATCATCAGAATCCTTCAAATGCCTTTACAGTGGAACCATCTCGACATATGGAGGAATACTTTTAGCAATAAATGCATTTAAAGAAATCAGGAAACTTATCCCGGAGGCAACCTTTACGATTATTGGTCAATGCCACGATCACAAGTTATTGGGCAAATTGGAAAAAATAGAAAAAGAAAATAACGCAATTCAACCAATCATATCGGATCTGCCAATCGCACATGAAAGGATAATTGAACAAATCTTATCATCAAACCTAGGTTTAATCTCCTATCAACCAAATGCGGTAAATCAAAACAAGATCCCGACAAAGCTTTATGAGTACTCACAATATGGCCTGCCATACCTGATTCAGGAAGCCACTCCATGGCAAGAAAAGGGAAAAGAATTTGGAGGAGCAATTCCAATAGATTTTCGGAACATAAGCCGGAGTCTAACACTCGATAAACTGAAAAAAACAGAGTTTTTGTTTCATTCAACTTATCCTGAAGAAGCAACTTGGGAATCTCAAGAGAACATCATAAACTCTTCATTAAATACTTTGATAAATACTATTAAATAGTTGATTATCAAATACATAAATATAATTAAAAAAGTTAACTTAAATTATTTTTTAGATTACTCTAAAAATTATATTAGCTTTGCTGTATGGTTCAAAGTCTTAGTTTAACCGAGGAGAACTACCTGAAAGCAATATACCATCTTTCAGGCAGTGGTACTGAAAGTGTCAATACTAATTCACTGGCTGAAAGCATGAATACAACTCCTGCTTCTGTCAATGATATGATGAAGAAACTTTCAAACAAAAACCTTATTGGATATAAGAAGTACAAGGGAGCTACCCTCCTACCAGATGGTAAAAACCATGCATTACATGTGATCAGGAAGCACCGGTTATGGGAAGTTTTTTTAGTTCAGAAACTACATTTCAAATGGGATGAAGTCCATGAGATAGCTGAGCAATTAGAGCATATAAAATCTCCCATACTGGTTGAACGGTTGGATGAATTTCTAGGTCATCCAACCATTGATCCACACGGTGATCCTATTCCTGATTCTAATGGCATTATCAAAGAAGTAATAAAAGCTCCATTATCAGAACTTGATCCCGGATTAACCGGAATGCTTGTAAATGTTAGTAACGATGATCCTGCGCTGCTACAATATTTAGATAAACTGAAAATAAGTCTTGGCTCAAAGATTATGATCAACGAACGAATGAATTTTGATGGTTCAGTTTCCATCAAGGTTGACGATATGGACGACCACTTCATATCAAAAACAACCGCAGAATGTCTACTCCTTACAATACTTGATAAATGATTAAGAATTCTATTATCCATTTAATACTACTAGGTCTGATTGTTTCATGTTCTGGCCCTGAAAAAGTTGATAATGACAAACTTAAGGTTGTAGCAACTACTGGGATGTTGTATGATGCAGTCATTAACATTGGCAAGGATAAGATTGAGGCTGAGGCCATTATGGGTCCCGGTGTTGATCCACATCTGTACAAGGCTACCCAGGGAGATCTTTCGAAGTTTAACAGAGCAGATGTTATCATCTATAATGGAATTTTGCTTGAGGGGAAAATGACAGAAGTCCTGGAAAAACTTGGTAGACAAAAGCCAGTCTATGCTGTAGCAGAATCAGTACCTGAGAATATGCTCCTCCCCTTCGCAGGTTATCAAGACGCCTATGATCCACATGTTTGGTTTGATGTTAGTAGATGGAGTCTTGTTGTCAGAGAAATTGGTAACTCGCTTGCAGCAGTTGATTCTATAAATACTGAATTCTATTCAAAGAATACTAATAGCTATCTAAATCAACTGGACTCACTGAATGAATTTGTCACTTCCAGAATAGAAGAAATTCCTGAAGAACGAAGAATTCTAATCACAGCACATGATGCATTTGGTTACTTTGGAGAGGCGTATGGGATTCGTGTAGAAGGACTTCAGGGAATTTCTACGGTCGCCGATTTCGGACTTAAGGACATTGCCAACATCATTGACATCATTATTTCGAACAACATCAAAGCAATTTTTGTTGAAACAAGCGTATCAGAAAAGTCCATCAATGCAGTAGTTACCGGGTGTCGTGAAAAAGGACATAATGTGAGCATAGGAGGATATCTATACTCTGATGCCATGGGAGAATTTGGAACAGAAGAAGGCACTTACCTGGGAATGTTCAGAAAGAATGTAAACACAATAGTAGAAGCACTAAAGTGATACAGCAAGTAGAAAATCCAGCACTTGAAATTCATGACTTAACTGTCAGTTATGACAAGAAGCCTGTTCTTTGGGGTGTAGACCTCACCATTCCAAAAGGAGCGCTGTGCGGGATCATTGGTCCCAATGGAGCAGGCAAATCCACATTGATCAAGTCAATTATGGATTTGATCCCTTTGAATTCCGGGTATGTCAAACTTTTTGATCAGGAACTTGACGATGTTAGAAAGAAGATAAGCTACGTCCCACAACGAGAATCTGTTGATTGGGATTTCCCTGCATCAGTTCTGGATGTAGTGCTTATGGGACGCTATGCCCAATTGGGGTTGTTCAAGCGTCCACGTAAAGCTGATAGAGATGCGGCGTTATCTGCACTTGAAATGGTTGGAATGGATAAGTACGCAAAACGTCAAATCGCTCAGCTTTCAGGGGGTCAGCAACAGCGAGTGTTCCTTGCAAGAGCCTTAACACAAAATGCGGATATCTACTTCCTGGATGAACCATTCGCTGGAGTTGATGCTGCTACAGAAAAAGCGATCATCCAGATCTTGAAGAATCTATCGAGTGAAGGCAAAACGATTGTTGTCGTCCACCATGATTTGCAATCTGTAGAGACATATTTCAACTGGGTAATCCTTCTGAATCTAAGGTTGGTAGCATCAGGTCCAACATCAGATGTTTTCACCCCTCAGCTTTTAGAAGAAACGTATGGTGGCAAGCTAACGCTTCTTTCAGAGGTTGGAGAATTGGTTAAAAAAGGCGGATTTCATGCTCGGGAAAAACAGTAATGGAAACATTAGTTGAATTTTTCACCTTCGAATATCCAAACATCAAATACGTGGTGTTTGGCACCATCCTTCTCTCCATTAGCTCAGCTGTTGTTGGGTGTTTTACATTCATTAAAAAGAAATCAT
Source organism: Cyclobacteriaceae bacterium (assembly GCA_028279155.1). Lineage (GTDB taxonomy): Bacteria > Bacteroidota > Bacteroidia > Cytophagales > Cyclobacteriaceae > Ekhidna. The sequence continues at coordinate 13,400 of JANQST010000115.1, read as the reverse complement.
TAGTCGGTGACGTAGTTTCCCATGCGGTATTACCGGGCATTTGCATTTCTTTTTTGGCTTCCGGCAGTAAGGATCCCTTCCTTTTAATCATTGGAGCATTTATCTCAGGCTGGATTTCCATAGTTGTGATGGATGCTATCATCAGAAATACCAAGATAAAAGAGGATGCTGCTACTGGGTTAGCATTGTCCGTATTTTTTGGAGTTGGAATTCTGTTAATGACCTATATTCAACATTCAGGAAATGCTTCGCAAAGTGGCCTTGATACATTTCTATTTGGTAAAGCAGCAGCACTTGTGGGTGTTGACCTGCTTGCCTTCAGCATAATAGCGGTGATCGTCTTAATTGTTGTTTTTCTTTTCTATAAAGAATTCAAACTTGTTTCGTTTGACCCTCAATTTGCTAAGGTTATTGGTCTTCCAATTCGCAGGTTGGAAATTGTGCTAACCTCTATTACGGTTCTTGCAGTTGTTACCGGAATCCAGGCAGTAGGTGTTGTACTAATGGCAGCCATGCTAATTACTCCTGCAGCAGCAGCAAGATTTTGGACCAATCGCCTTTCCCGGATGCTCGTAATTGCATCATTCTTTGGTGCATTTGCTGGAATCTCAGGTGCATTTATTTCTTACAGTACTCCTTCAATGCCAACAGGCCCATGGATGGTGATGATTCTCTCAATTATCGCCCTGTTTTCATTCTTCTTCGCACCAGGAAAGGGTATTGTCGTCAATCAGTGGAGGCGCTTCAAAATCCAACGTCAACTTCTTGAAGAGAACTTATTGAAGGCATTCTTCAAAATTGGTGAGGGAAACAATGATTATTTCAAAGAAATTGAAGCCAACGATCTTCGGCTGGCCAGGGCATTTTCTTCAGGACAACTTAACAAAGGCTTAAGAAAATTGAATGCCAATGGATATGTCGAAAGAGTTGGTAGTGCCTGGCGGTTATCCAAAGAGGGACATGACAAAGGGAAACGGATCACCCGACTACATCGGCTTTGGGAACTATACCTCACTAAGTATTTACGGATAGCTCCTGATCATGTCCACGAAGATGCAGACACGATAGAACACGTGATTACTCCGGAGCTTGAGAGCCGATTAGAACAATTACTTGATTACCCGACCGCTGACCCTCATCAATCAACCATACCAAGTAGACACTAGGAATGGATGCATTTATCATCATATTGACAGGATCGTTAGTTGCAGTAAGTTGTGCACTACTTGGCTCCTTTTTGGTCTTGAGAAAAATGGCCATGATAGGCGATGCTATTTCTCATTCAGTATTGCCAGGAATTGTCATCGCTTTCTTGCTGGTTGGTTCCCTTCAGTCTGCATGGATGATCATCGGCGCAGGTTTGATAGGTGTTTTAACAACATTTCTAATTGAGTTTTTTCATCAAAAAGGAAAGCTTCAAACTGATGCTTCTATAGGAGTGACATTTACCTGGCTATTTGCGCTTGGCGTGATCCTTGTTACTTATTATGCTGGCAATGCCCACATTGATCAGGATTGCATTCTGCATGGAGAGATTGCCTATGTACCAATTGACCTAATGTACGATGATGCTGGAAATGCCATTGGTCCTAAAGCTGTTATTGTTTTATCTGTGGTATTAACATTGATCCTACTCTTCATCACCGTCTTTTACAAAGAACTATTCATTACAACCTTTGATCCAGATTTTGCAAGCGCCATCGGTATCTCTACCTCCAAATGGCATTACTTACTGATGGGTTTGGTTTCTTTAACCACGGTTGCATCTTTCGAATCGGTTGGTGCGATACTGGTCGTCGCATTGCTGATAGCTCCGGCATCTTCTGCTTACCTGATCACCCGAGATCTCAAATGGATGTTTTTGCTTAGTTCTCTCTTCGGAATCATTAGCTCTTTCTTTGGCTACTGGTTGTCTTATGCGCTAGATGGTTCAATTGCCGGGGCTATGGTAACCATTTCAGGCGTTATTTTTGGCATCTGTTACATCGTCACAGTATTGAAAAAATGAGATCCACTTTACTGATTCTTCTCTTGAGTATGATTCTAACATCCTGCTATAAAACACTAACAATGGATGGTCTTGATAAAACTGAATGGATTTCTTTCAAGACCACCTGTACTGAATATCGATTAGAGAAAACCGATCTCATCATCAAAAATAGAGATGAGCTAATGGGATCTACTCAAAACGAAATTGAAAGCTTGCTTGGAGCTCCGGAAGAACATGAACTTTATGAGCGTAATCAAAAATTTTTTCACTACAGGCTGACTCCCGCAGATACCTGCACAAATACAACATCGCCTATCAAGTTTCTTTCTATTAGATTCAATGCCGTTGGAAAAACCAACGATCTCCAGTTAATGACTCGTTAGAAGAATCAATAGGTACTCAATGCATGCATATGATTAGAGTATTCTTCCAGTCTGTTTCGACCACTTAGAAAGGAGAGCTCTACAATAAAGGAAAATCCGGCCACAGCGCCACCGCTAATCTTGACCAATTCAGCAGCACCTATTGCTGTACCCCCGGTTGCTAAAAGGTCATCATGAATAAGCACGTTTTGCCCACCAATAATTGCGTCCTTATGAATTTCGATTTCAGCAGACCCATATTCCAGGTCATACTCAAACGAGTGCGATTCTGCAGGAAGTTTGCCCTTCTTCCGTATTGGAACAAAAGGTACTTCCAGGTGTTGTGCCAATGAATGTCCCCACATGAATCCACGCGATTCAATCCCAACGATCACGTCCAGGTTAGCACTTTGCCAGTATTCTGCTAATGAATTGGTGATATTCTTACTGAGCTTCACATCACTTAATAATGGTGTGATATCCTTAAACACTATTCCTGGCTTTGGGAAATCAGGAACATCTCTAATCGTATTCTTAATTTGTAGCTCTAGGTTTTCCATGGTTGACCTTCAATTTTTGGTAACTCAATTATATAATTTTATTCACTCACTCATTGGGGGAATCGCCCTTTATTTGTTACATCTTATAGTCAACCCTCTCATTGTAGATCAATTTTCCGGTTTAATTGTTAAAAAAATTTCCATGCATGGTTAACTCACGTTTTTGGATCGTATTCCTTTTACCCTTTTTCCTAATACCTACTGTCAAGGTAATGGCCCAGGAAAAACCAGAAGATCCGTATGCTGATTATTCTCATCTATGGGCGGATCAGAAAAAAAAGAAGGAAAAGAAAAAGAAATCAAAAAAGCCTAAAAATGAACCAGTCCTAGTTGTTGATTCTTTAAAACTGCAAAACCCTGATAGTTTAAATCAAAGTTCAACATTTTCAGATTCCTTACAAGTTCCCAGCGATTCGCTTCAGTTAAATGACTCTTCCATATCCAATGATCCAATTCCTCAAACAGCATCAGAAACGATTCCGGAAGACACTCCCACAGAAACAGAGGAATTACAACCCGACAGCAATCCGGATCCTACATCAAGTTCTCCTGATCAGCTACCTATTGATGACTTCAGAGCGGGGATGCCAACAGGAGGGTCCGGTAGTTTCACAGGCGGCTTCACTTACACAGAAATTGATGGAGATGGATATGTTGGCCTTGTTCTTTCCCCGGAATTTAAAATTGGAAAAGTTGGAGTCGGACTGAACGTTCCAATCCTCTATGGCCTTGATAGCAAATCTGTTAGAACGGAAATCTTTAAAGACGGTGCAGGTGTGGCAAGGTTATTTAGCTACATAAGATATGGGGTACAGAAAAAAGATCCGGTGTATGTGAAAGTCGGTCAGCTTCGTAATACAATGATTGGGTTTGGCGGGTTAATCAATAACTATACGAATACAACAAGCTATGAAAAAAGAAAGGTAGGTCTTCATTACGATCTTAATTTTAAAGGTCTGGCTGGTATTGAGGGCCTTTATAGTGATTTTGATCCTGCTTCCCGAAACTTGCTTGCCATACGTCCTTATGTAAGGCCACTAGCTGCAACTACAATTCCTGTAGCTAAAACATTAGAGTTTGGGGCAGTATTTGTTTCTGACAAAGATCAAACTGCCATACCAACCAGCGATTCCACTAGCACCAGCTATGCGTTTACTGCTGATGGAATAAGTGCACTTGGATTTGATGTTGGGATTACTGTGTTAAGAGTACCTTTTATTCAGATTGACCTTTTTGCTAATTACTCCAAACTAAAAGTTGATAGTGACACTCTAACACAAGCAACTAATGTACTTACTGGAGAAACATCGTTCTCTTCTGGATCCGGATTCTCTACCGGTGTCAACTTTAGGTTGCACTTCATAGCTGATGCGTTCAGTACAGACATCAGGATTGAGCGATTGACTTACCAGAGTAACTACCTGCCTCAATTTTTCGACGCTTCTTATGAGATCAATAAGGATTTAAGAATTCTATCGCTTGTAGGAACAGAAAAAATGAGTGGTATATACGGCAGTCTAACCGGCCATGTATTGCAAAAGGTTCAACTTGGAGGAAGTCTTCTCATTCCCGACGAAATTTCTGACACCTCCCCTGCAGTTGTACAACTGAGAGCAGATATGGAGCGTCTGGCTAACAAATTCTCTTTTCATGGGAGCTACATAAAGGGAAACCTAACAGACCTGGGTGATGCTTTCAAATTCGATGAGAGGTCGTTGGCTAAGATGAGGTTCATTTATCATATGAATAGTTTCTTAGCTACAGGAGTGGATTATTATTGGGCCTTTACTCCAACTGCAGATGGCTCCTATGAGGCTACAAAGTACGTCATGCCTTATATCGGCGTGAGCATACAATTTTAGATGATCACTGAGGGTTAACTTCCCAATTGCCAAAAGCCCAGTTTCCAGGAGATTCCGGGTCATCTGAAATTAAAAAGTCTTCAATGGCTGCAAGCATTTCGTAACGGGACACTTTTTTGTCTCCATTCGAGTCCAGCTTTGAAAAACTCTTTTCGAGATATTCTTTGTCTAGCTTGAAAATTTCAAAAAAGCACTTGTACTCATCATTGGTTATATACCCATCTCTGTTATGATCGAAGAAATCAAAGACGTATAAATAGACTAACTCCTGATAAGTGGCAAGTACCTCTTCATCAATTTGATCTCCTAGTTTCTCTTCGAAAAAATTCAACCATTCATCTTTACTAATGGATTGGTGTTCTTCAGGTGAGATATCTGCTAACAACTGATGAAACAAACGAGTCGCCTTCTCTGCAACATACTTATGTTCTTCACTTCCTTCTTCCAATTGCAGTTCCTCTCGAACTAGTTCGGCCATGTCAGAAAAGTCATTGTGCTGAATCAACCCATTGCGATTTAAATCGAGCAGGTCAAAAAAATAGGCGAACTTATTTCGTTTGAGTTCGGAAGACATAAGCAATTAGGCCTGATGAACAAGTAAAGGTATGAAAAAAAGATATCTGGGTATCATACAAACATTACCCGTAATTAAATCGTTATAGTGCAAACTCGCATCAAAATACTTATATTTATCGCCCATGAACGCATCCATTCGCCTAAAGTACTTAGTTCAACTCGCCCTTGTTGATAATACCTTTGATGATGAAGAAATGAAATTCGTCGTAAACGTCGGAAGAGCTAATAATATGTCCGAAGACGAAATTAATTCCATCATAAATGAAGGGCTCAAAAGAAAAGAAATTGATTCCGAACAGGATTTTGTAGGTCTGAGTTTCGATCAAAAGTTTGAATATCTGGTTAGCATTATAGAACTCATGAAAGTTGACGGTAAGATCTACTTAAGTGAGATCAACTACTGCAAAGAGATTGCTGAAAAACTAGGATTCAAAAAGGAAGTCATCTCAAGAGTTACTTCCAAAATTCATTCAGACCCTGGACTCTCTTTGGATTGGAATCTGTTAAAAGATGAAATAAAGTCTTCTCTGAAAGAAGATTAGATTCTACTCGTTGGTCCAGTCTCTGAGACGAATTTCTTTTCGTATTCTATCGATCACCTCATCGTCGTTCAAGAAGTCTGCCTCTACCCCCTTGGATGTAAAATGCCATTCCTGACAGTCTGAACATTGGTAAATATTGATAGGTCCACTGCCTTGTCTATGGTTAAAACGAATCCGGTTTTGGATAAGAGCCTCCCTTGCCACTTCTTCAGATTCATATGCATTCTTTCCGGTGACACACTTCATAATTCAATGATCCAACCACAGTTTAAAAGCTTTGACTTTTTCTCTGCTTACGATAACACTTTCTTCAAAAGAAGGTGAGAGTTCCAGACTTAGCCTTCCATTGAAAAAGGAATCAATGCCGTTGATTGTATCTTCCTTTACTATCATGTGCCTGTTAATTCGAAAAAACATTTCAGGATCAAGAGAAGTCTCTATTGATTCCAGTGGCTGGTCAACGATCATACTCTCAGATTCAATTGTCCGTAAATACGTGGTGCCATCGGTACTGTAGAAATAGGCTATTTCCTGAACAGTCACTGATCGATATTTTAAGCCAGTCTTTATCAGAAATTTGCTTCGAAAGCCCTTTAGAATATCCCGACGGAGATCTTCAATTTTGCTAGCCAATTCCGTTGAGTTTATCCGTTCAAACTTTTTGACAGCTGCTTCCAATTCGACTGACTTAATTGGTTTAAGCAAATAATCAACGCTATTGTACTTGAATGCTTTTAATGTGTATTCATCAAACGCTGTTGTGAACACAATGAAAGGAAAGGAATCTTTCAAATGATCAAGGATATCAAACCCTGTTCCATCACCTAACTGAATATCCAGGAAAATGATATCAGGAATAGCGTTACAATCCAGCCACTTCTTAGCTGACTCAACTGAATACAAAACATCAACCACATTTAAAGAAGTGTGGATTTTTACCAGCTCGATCATGCGATCGGCTGAGTATTTTTCATCTTCTATGATCAACGCATTCTTCACGATTAAATCGGAAGTTTAACACGAAACTCTTTGGAATTTTCAGTTATTTCAAGTCCTCTTTTAATTGAAAGCAACAATCGTTTCGATAAATTTTTTAGACCGATCCCAGTTGATTTTACAAGTTCAGTTTTAGGTTTCTTTTTATTTTCCACTACTATGAATTGATCCCCTTCATTATAAAGTAGAATATGAAGTGGTTCTGAAGGAGAAAACGCATTGTGTTTGACTGCATTTTCTACAAGGATTTGTAATGACATAGGTGGAACCAATACGGTCATATCTGAAAGCTTTATTTCATTTTCTATAACTATACCTTCCTGATGTCTCATTTTAAGAAGAAATTGGTAGTCTTCCAGGAAAGTCAATTCTTTTTCTATGGTAACTAAATCGTTCTCATCATTTTCCAATATGTATCGATACATATCAGATAGCCTGGATACAAACTTGACAGCTTTGCCTGAATCCTTCTCGATCAATGAGGTAAGCACACTAAAACTATTGAAAAGGAAATGTGGGTTGACCTGATTTTTTAAACCCTCAAACTTAGCAGCTATCAACTCTTTCTGAATGAGTTCTTTTTCCCGTGCAGTATTAACGGCGTATTTGATATATAGATTGATCGTATCAGAAGAGATAATTAATAGGGAAAAAACGAAGCCCTGTGCGCTATGTACCCAGAATTGAGTCACCGGATCATTTCCCCCAAACATATTCTCTTCGCCACATTGCTCGGGGCTTATGGAACAACATGCCGGTTGAATAAAGAAGTCAAAGAGGTAAGAAAATAGAACAACAAAAGGCAGCATTGAAAATGCTGCCTTAAAAAATACCCTGAAAAATCCTCTATTCGATTGGAAAGATTCTCTGTTTTTGAAGTGCTTAATGGAATAAGTAGCTACTTCCCAAATGATGAGAAAAACAGTAACAGTATAAATCAGGTAAATGAACGTGGTTACTGGCCAATCAAAGAAATCTCTCCAATGGCCCTCTGTAGTTAATTTAAAAAACAGGAATACAAGTATTCCTGAAACCACACGAATGCCATATTTTTTCCTCATATCAGTCGTTCTTGGAAACCGCTTTTGCGGCAGCATTCACAGCAACTGAAATCGTTGCCCCCGTTACTTTTTGAATGCTCCTACTTCTACTTGCTACTGTGTAAAAGTACTTTCCATTTTTTACTCCTGCTGAATTAAGTGTTGCAATAAAATGATTTGGATCGTTAGGATCTGCCTCAATTGATATCCCAAGATCTGTAGCTCCCAAAAACTTTGGGGCATCAAATTTTGCTTTTTTTGCCTTCTTGCTCCTCACTACCCAAATGTCTATTTTTTTCTCGGTTGCCGAGTTCATTTCAACAGCGTTATCTGATAGATGGATCTTAGCACCTTCTTTGGGCTGTTCGAATTGCTGAGCGAAACCAATGCTTGATGCTACACCAAGAACTGCTAGTAATATCATTTTTTTCATGTGTGAGTCTTGTTTAGTTTGACTATTCATAAGACGTCACCCAATACAATTAAGCGGTTAAACCGGATCAGATTGCTGGCTTTTTGAAGTAGACTGTAGAAATTGAAGGTTGAACTGTCGTCTTATTTTTCGATGATCTCCCCTCTCCTTTGCCAATCACTAAAGCCACCAGTGTAATTGTAAACAGTTTGGAATCCAGCGTCCTGAAAAATTTTCATTGCTCCCGTACTTCTTCCCCCAGCCGCACAATAAATAGCAACCGGAGTCTCTTTGTCAAGCACTAATATCTGCTGTGAGAAATCCGAATCTCGATAGTTGATCAGTTTGGCTCCTGAGATCCTTCCTTGTTGATATTCCCTTGGAGTACGTACATCGATAAGTAGAATCTCTTGTTTTAGCAGTTCTTTTAGCTCTTCTGCATTGACCACTTTGTTGGTCGTTTGACCTTTAGATCCGCAACTCAATAAGAGAAAAGTGAGTATATATATCACATATAAGGCTATTGAGGTACCTTTTTCCACTTTCATACAAAGACCATTTTAGTGATTTGGTCGTTAATTTACCAATGATTGCCGAAAAAGGAGCTTTAAAGGCTTTTTTTAACCGAAATGGCTACATTTTTGACGTACCAGAACCAGCTAATTAACTATAGGTATGAGATCAATTTTCATTCTTCTTATTAGTGCTCTCTCACTAAACGTGTTTGCCCAGGATGATCAAGGTCGATTGGACGAAAGGATCGATGAAGTAACTTATGACTGGGATCTGGAGGCAGATAAATTAGCCACTTATGAAGGTCTACTATTTGTCTGTGGTAACCAGGAGTATCGAACCAAGATTATTGGGTTATTGAATGATATACATCATTTGGACAGTGTGTTATACGATGTTCTGCTTAAGCTTTCAAGGACCAATTCTGACAAGGAAATCAAGAAAACGCTTAAGGACATCAAGAAATTTGAGGAAGATTATGACACCAAGGGCTTTATTCATTTCATGAACTCAGAATGCAAAGCAGCAAGAGAAATTGAAAAGACAGCAGCGGATACACGAAATGAGGTAGGCGAAACTTCGTATTCAGGTCAGGTCTATATCTTAGAAACCGAACTCTTCAAATACGTAAAACATGTTACGCAGCGTGTGGACAAAATAAGACTGCATGTGCATCATCTCAGCTCACATTACTGATCTTTTAGCTTCGACGAGAATACTTCTTTAAATTTTTTCACCTTAGGAGCCACTACGAATGAACAATACGGTTGACCTCCGTTTCGATTGAAGTAATCTTCATGGTAGTTCTCTGCAGGATAAAATTTTTCCAGTGGAGCTATTTCAGTAACAATCGGATCAGACCATATCTTCTCATCTCCTAACTTTTGCTTAAATGACTCAGCCAATTGCTTTTGGTTATCATCATGAAAAAAGATGACCGACCGATATTGCGTTCCTACATCATTTCCCTGCCTATTCAGCGTTGTGGGATCATGGGTATTCCAAAATACTTCTAAAAGTTCCTCATAAGAAATTATCTCAGGGTCATACTCCATCTGAACTACCTCGGCATGCCCTGTAGTACCCGTGCAAACGGCCTCATACGAGGGATTTTCTACCGATCCTCCGGAATATCCTGACTTTACAGCAGTCACACCATTCAGGCGCTGAAATACAGCTTCTGAGCACCAAAAACATCCGGATCCAAAAGTCGCTTTTTCTTTCATTCGTCAATTTTAGATCTTTTTAAACTGATCTGTCATGCGTTTAGTTCAAATTTGTCGCTACAGAGTTAATTATTAAATTCCGGTCAGCCAATTATGGAATACTATATCATTATAGCTGCTTCACTTATCATTATTCTATCCTACATGTTCAATCGACTGGCGGATAGATCAAACATCCCTGCCGTACTTCTATTAATTGTACTTGGTATCCTGGGCCGTGAATTGATCGGGTTTGCAGGTATAGAAAAATCAGCCGTACTTAAGACGTTTACAGATATTAAACTTCTGGAAGTCCTTGGAACACTTGGGCTTATTCTCATAGTCCTTGAAGCTGCTCTCGAGTTAAAAATCGAGAAGAATAAGATAGGATTGATTACCAAATCATTCTTTATTGCCCTTGTTGGTCTTCTTCTGTGCATGTTCTCTATTGGCGGATTACTGTATTTCTCTTTTGAAATGACATGGATTACAGCCCTCATCTATGCCACACCACTTTCTATTATCAGCAGTGCTATCGTCATCCCTTCTGTGGCAAATCTCAGCGAGGAAAAAGAAGAATTTCATATCTATGAAAGCACTTTTTCAGACATTCTTGGCATTATGGCTTTCTATTTTCTGATAAGCCTGGGCGAATCGGAAAACGAGGCACTTGCCGTAGGGGATTTTTCACTAAGCCTGATCATTACCATTATTACTTCTGTGGTTCTTTCTTATGCCTTGATTTATGTTTTTCAAAGTCTGGAAACTAAAATCAAGTTGTTTCTTATGATAGCCGTGCTGTTTCTATTATTTAGTGTTGGAAAGCTTATGCACCTCTCCTCTTTGCTTGTTATTCTCATTTTTGGGATTGTACTGAACAATAACAAAATATTTTTCTCAGGACCATTAAGGAAATACATTAAACCAATCGCACTTGAAAATATTCGTGAAACGTTTTTGATGATCACAATCGAATCCGCATTTGTGATCAGGACATTCTTCTTTGTGATATTCGGGTTCTCAATTGCAATTTCAACGCTATTTGATCTTAAAGTAGCCCTGGTAAGCCTGATTACGCTTCTGTTTATCTACTTCACCCGGTTTATTTCACTTTTTACCTTCTATAGAAAAGATATAAAACAAACGATTTCCATCGCACCACGAGGGCTTATTACGCTGCTGCTATTCTATTCAATACCTGAGAGCTTTCAGCAAGGAGGCTTTAACTCTGGGATATTACTCTTTATCATAATTATATCCAGCTTGGCTATGACATTTGGTCTGATAAAGAATAGCGCAAAAAAAGAGGAAGAAATTTTGGAAGTTGAATAACTTAGTAGACATAATTACATACGAATGAATCATCTGAATACGCTCGCCAGGCAAGGAAAAATAAATGAAGATGCTAGTGTTAAGGATCAACACTCCATCATTATAAACGCACCCATTAATAAAGTATGGGAGATTCTCATCAATATGGAAGCCTGGCCGGAATGGAATGATAAAATTAAAAATGTAGCAGTTGAAGGAGAAGTTGCTCAAGGGACCAATTTTGGATGGACGTTTGACGGAAAAAAATTCACCTCTCAAATTCAATCTGCCGAAGCACCAACCATCCTTAGCTGGACAGGCAAATCCAGTATGGTTAAGAGTGTTTATGTATGGCAACTGGAGGATGACGAAAATCAAACGATAGCTACTCTTAGTACATCAATGCAGGGAACATTCACCATTCTCTTCAACAAACATCAAAAAATCTACAATGACCTTTTGAATTGGCTTCAAACGCTAAAAGAAAAGGCTGAGAGTTAATTCTTTCTTTACCATATACATGCCAGATGTAGCTGGTATTGTTCTAATTAGAACTGCCTATACAATCGCTAGAAATCTGTATAGTCATTTTACTTATCCCAGTATATAGGATTATATTAATACAAAATGAAATTATTATGAGATAACTTAATAGCTCATTAATTAACCATTAACAGCTATGATCAATCTATTTAAAGCATTCGCCAAGGCCAGTAGTGGTCTCAAACTCGAAAAATCAAAATACAACGACAACTGGATGGTGAAAAAGGGCTACCGGACACTTTATATCGGAACCAAAGAAAAATGTAAAGCATATTTAGACACAGGGTTCTAGCATCCAAATGAGCATTAGGTGAGTTAACTAAATTGGATTGCACAATTGATACATGATTACTTCCTTAAAATGTATTAATTAACTGAATATCAATTCATTATGGATTGTTCAAAATTCAAGTAGTTAAAAAATACTGATCCGACTACAAATTCACTGAGTTTGTCGTAAAATCTTGACAAAAGACAAATCATGTACTAATATGGGCAAGTACCACACCGTAGAACTATGGACACAAAACATATAGATGGATTGAGATCAAAAAAATCGCTCTTTTTATTCATTTTACTGTTATTCCTCGCTGCACCAGTATTTAGTCAGGTTAGTTCATTTCCTTACTCGGAAGGTTTCGAAAGTGGAGTTGGAAGTTGGTCTCAAGGCACTGGAGATGATATTGATTGGACTCGAGATGATGCGGGCACTCCATCAAATGACACAGGTCCTTCTACAGGATCAGGAAGTACATGGTACATGTTTATTGAAGCTTCTGACCCCAATAACCCTAGCAAACGTGCTTATCTTGAAAATACATTTGATTTCACAGGAGAATTCAACCCTACACTAACCTTCGATTATCATATGTATGGCACCAATCAGGGAACCCTATACGTTGATGTCAATGATGGAGCCTGGAACAATGGGGTATGGAGCATCACCGGGCAACAACAGACAAGCAATGGAGCTGCATATATTACTGCTTTTGTGGATCTATCCGCTTTTGAAAACAGAAGCAATATCATCATTCGATTGCGGGGCGTTACAGGAGATGACTCAAAAAGTGATATGGCTATTGATAACATTGCTGTATGTACGGTGGATCCCGGAACGGCTACAATTTCAACAAACATGCTGTGTTCAGCTGGTACCGTAGACCTTTCACTTTCCGGTCAGGATGGTGGTGGCACAATCCAATGGCAAGAATCCACAGACAATGTATCTTTCTCAGATATTTCAGGAGGAACAACTGCGGACTATACTACTGCTTCTCTATCAACTGGAAGCAACTATTATTTCCGCGCAGAAGTTACCAATGGATGTGCCAACTACTCGAACACGGTTTCTGTTGTTGTAGAAAGCGGAAACGGCACTATCAATACCTTTCCCTGTTCTCAGGATTTTGAAACCAACCAGGGATCATGGGCTGGCGCCGCAGGAGATGATTTCGATTGGACAAGAGACGATTCCGGAACACCATCAAA
>JANQST010000112.1 GCA_028279155.1 Cyclobacteriaceae bacterium | reverse complement strand
GTTTTTGAGTACCTGATAGTTCTTTTACTAAAATGGGACGTAGAAAGTGGAAGACATGAAACCAGAAATAGACAGTTCTTTTCCACTTAGCATGTTCTTGCAACTCTGAATAGTATTCATAGAGATCTCCTTGAATTTCCTCCAGCAATTCACTTTTACAAAACAAGCGTAACAGGCGGTCGGCAAATCGAGGTGGATGTGACTTTGGCAGATTCATGTTATACCTTCTCTATCGCAAGTTCAGGGATTTGCTGCCAAAGATTGACCTTGACGTCCTTACTTTTCTGAAGCGCCTTTTTTCCTGATGCAGTTATTGTAAAAATCCTTTTCCGTCTCCCTCCTCTTAGTTCTGTCGCTCCGCTGAGGCTAGATTCAATAAATCCTTTTCTTTCTAACCGGTTAACAGTCCCGTGCACCGCACCTATGGTCACCACCCTACTTGCATGTTCCTTAAGCGCTTTCCTAATTGAGAGCCCATAGGCCTCTTCTTTTAACATCACTATTAAAAGCAGAATAAGCTCTTCTAATTCACCGATATGATCTTTATTCATCGTATTTATTATATTAAGTATAACAAATATACGGAGCCTCAATTAATTTGTTATATAAAATATAAGAAATAAGCTAGAAAACCATTTTTAAATACGTTATAGCAATTGTTTAAAAGCTCCACTTAGCCCTAAGAAAAACCAATTTGGCTTGGGCCTCATAGTCATCCAGATGTCTGTCAAAGTACAGTTGAGAGATCAGGTCAATGTCAAAGTTAGGTTTCATGGAAAAAGAGATTCCCGGGTTGATGAATAGAGGATCTCTTTTGTTTGGATAATAGATCGTTGATGCGCTTACAATGACAAGGGGGTGGACACTATAGCTAACCTGTAGGAATGAAGCATAACGAAATGGTGAAAGGTTCTTTGCCGTCAGACGTTCCTGGCTGAACAGATTCACACTTTGTTGAAGCCCTGGGTTAACATCTGCCCCACTACTGTACAAAAACGACCCGGCCAAATACAGGGAATTTTGAAAAGAATAATCAGCCATTATTGTGGCCAGCAAACTTTCAGAACCTGTTGTATACGGAATGAAATAAGTGACTTCACCTTTAAAACCCGCAGTTTTGATATTCCCAGCCCAACCAAATCCAAACGTTATATCTTCCTGAGTTTTACCAGTCAACACCTGAACGTCATAACTCCACTTATTCCATTTCCATAACCCAGCAATAACCATTTCATCAAAATCATCTGCAGCATTGACAGCAAACTCCAAACTAGAAGCTACACCGGTATAACGTTTGATCCTGAGCGCATCACTTCCGGGACGCTCTTCATAGTCGAAATCAAAAAAGCTATAAGCGTTGAATAAATCATTGGGATTCCAAACCAGATTGATACCCCAATTGATGCGTTGACGACCGAATCGGACCTCCCACTTTTGGTTATACCATTCTACAAAGGCCCTGTCGATCATAGAGTGAAAGAGAAGGCTCTTATTTTCGGTCATCACAGAGAGGTCTAAATAATCATCGTTTGTATCAATGAGATTTCCATAGTTCGGGATTTCCTTTATTGTTTCACCCCAAAAAATTCTATTCCTTACCTCAAAATGAACATTCAAATGGTCGTTTGGAAACCATTTAAAATTGAGTCGATTGTGAATCAAATTGTCAAAATTGATGGAGTCATCGGCTATATTCATAGAAAGCAGGTCTTTCACATACCCTCTTATCCACCAGTTTTTCTCGTCTTCCTGAGCCTTGACACCAAAACTCAAAATCGAGAGAATCAGAAATAAAATATGGTAGCGAATTTTTCTCATTGCTTAAGCAACGAGGGCGGCTTTGACAATATCAGATTCGATTGAACCATCGACAAGTGTAATAACTCTTTTTGCTCGCTCGATCACTCGCTGGTCATGGGTTGAAAAAATGAAAGTGATTCCTTCATCTTCATTAAGTTTTGCCATCATATCCAACAAGTTGAAGGCTGTTTTCGAATCAAGGTTCGCAGTTGGCTCATCTGCAAGAACAAACTGTGGTTTTGATGCCAGCGCTCGAGCGACTGCAACTCGTTGCTGCTGTCCTCCGGAAAGTTTACTTGGCTTTTTGTTAGACTGCTCTGATAAACCGACTTCTTCAAGTAATTGATTGACACGGGCGTTTCTTAGTTCATGTGGAATTTTTTGAAGTAACATGACAAACTCAACATTCTCCCTGGCTGTAAGCACAGGTATTAAATTGTATGCCTGAAAAACAAATCCAATATTTTTCAATCTGAAATCAATCAGCTGATTTTTAGTTAATTGAGCAATGTCCTGATTGTGTATGATGACAGAACCAGAGGTCGGAGAATCAAGTCCTCCTAACAAATTGAGTAATGTTGTCTTTCCAGATCCTGACGGACCAACTAACGCAATAAACTCACCCTTCTTAACTTCAAGATCAACTTGATTCACGGCCTTAACCGGAACGATTCCTTCGTATGTTTTTGATAGATTTTTGGTCAAAATGACAGAATCTTCGTTGTTATTGTTTTGTGGATAATCCATGTTAATCAGGTCAAATTTTTCTAATGGCGGTCACAGGGTTTAATCTCAATGCTGTGATTGCCGGATAAATGGATGACAGGATCGCTGTGATAAAAACCAATTGCACGATCTTTAAATAGTAGTCTGCTCCTAGGGTTGGATAGATTAAGGATTTGAATCCATATTGGGCGTAGCCTTCTGCATAGATAGCAGATAAGTCAAGGCCGTAGGTGCCCAGGTATTCAATAGTGGCAAATGCAAGCAACAAACCTGCCGGAGAGGCAATCATTACCATGAAGATTGTTTCAAGTGAGATCATTGCAAAAAGCCGGGTGCGATTCATGCCGATTGCCATTAACATTCCAATTTCCCTTACCCGTTCGAGCACTGCCATTAACATCGTATTCACGATTCCAAAAGAAAGAGCTACCAGGATAATTATAAGGAAAATCATCATGGATTGATCCATAGTCTCAATCATCAAATTCAGTTCAGGCGACAATTCTTTCCAGGTTTCCACCTTAAGTCCAGGATTTGCTGCTGACAACCGAATGCTGTACTGATCCACGCCCTTTGAATCATTCATCAGTAAGGCGATCTCATGATGATTCACTCCATTTCCAAGCAGCTCAATGAGGTCTTTATCGTTCAGGTAAATGTTGAGTTCTTCTAATGATGAATTGTAGCTTTCGTAAATTCCTTTTACACGAAATGCACCAGCAACGATATTCTTGTCTACATCTTGAAAAGTAAGTACGAGCTTGGATCGAACCTTTACTTTAAGTTTATCAGCAAGGCGTTGCCCAATAACTATTTTGTTTTTATCAGAATCATCCAGGAATTCTCCTGATGAAATGAATTGACTAATGTTAGTAAGCTCGTCTTCCTGATCAGGATCAATGCCTATTAATTTGCCTCCGGCAGATGTTGAGGCTGAATTGATCATTCCATAAGCAAGAATTCTCGCAGAATAACAATCGACTTTTTCATCCTCATCTAACAAATCCAACAACTGCTGACTTTGAGGAATGACGAACACGGGATCATTATCCGCGTCGTAATCGGGATGATGAATTTGAATGTGGCTGATTTCATTTTCGATTGCATCAGAAAGCCTTTGTTCCATCATTCCGAAGACGTAAGACATAATGAACGTCCCTGCCCAGATGCCAAGCATGACTGAAGTGATCACGACCAGACTTCTGATCTTATTCCTCCAAATATTCTTCCAGGCTAATTGTGCTAACATTGTTATTAGTGTTAATCTCTCATTGCATTTACTGGATCAAGCCAACCAATTTTTATCACTGGATATATCGAAAGCACGAGTGCTATAAGCAGCACAATAAATGTTTGGGAATAAAAAATGGCAGGCTCAACTGAAAAGTAAAAGACTGGTTCAAATCCATATTGTTCGTAAGCCTCCTTTAGGTCCCCGGAAACTTTGATCGGAAACCTATTGAAATAACCAATGATCGGTACACTAATGAGGGTCCCAACAAAAGCTCCCAGGAGTGAGACCAGGATGTTTTCGAATACCACAACCGAAGAGAGTTTGACTTTCTTCATCCCAATTGCCACAAGCACCCCAAATTCAAATTTGCGCTCCATGGTCATCATCAGTATCGTTCCAAAAATTCCAAAGGAAATGAGCATGTACAGAACCAAAAGAAAGATCACATTTTCAGCTCGTTCGCCTTCAATGATCTGATTAAGTTCAGGCAACAGTGTTTTCCAACTCATCACTTCGAAATCATCCTGAATCGTAGAACTAAGATTAGAGGTGATCTCCTCTGCATCTGTTATCTTGTCAATTTCAAGCACCAAGGCAGAAAGTCGTCCTTCGGCACCAAATAACAGCTGTGCTTGTTTTAGAGGCAGATAGACCAGGCTTTTGTTAAGTTGTGGTGAGGCAAAATCAAGTATGCCTTGAATTGGATATTTGCCTGCGGCACTTACCCCATGATACCCTTGACCAATGATAATAATGGTATCACCGATCGTTAATTTAAGGTACTCCGCTAGCCCAGAAGTAATCATGGCCGCCTGATCATGTTCACGCAAATAAGATCCTTCCACTACTTTCTGATCGATTTTGGTGACCATCCTTTCTTTATCAGGATTAATACCTACAATTAAGCTTCCTCGGGAATTTTGTTCAGATGCAGTCAGCCCAAACGATTCCAATCTCGGAATCATATTCGTTACTTTGGTATTTGATTCTATTGAGCTAGTCAACTCATCACTTAATTCAAATGTGTTTTCGATGGTCTGATCGTCCCAATAGCCGAAGCGATGAACCTGAATTGCACCCGTATAGAAACTCACTACATTTTCCTGCATTCTAACAAGTATGCCCTCTTTAAGGGAATTCAGAAAAGTGGCCAATAGCACAGCAAAGACCACCGAAGCGGACGTAATTATTGTGCGTTTCCTATTTCTCCAAAGGTTTCTCCATGCCAACTTTATAATCATCTAGCGTACTCGTTTCATGTTTTGAAGAGAAAAGAAATCAGTTCCAACTTTCGCGTCGTAATTCACCTCATGATAGGTGATGACCGTTTTGTTTCCTTCTTTGTCCAGGGGTAAGTATTCCATTACAGAAGCAAGCATCCGTCCTCCCAATAATTTGATCTCTTTGAAAAGGACCTCATTGATCAAATATCCGTCCTCATCGTACATCTCGGTCCTCAGCTCAATGAAATCCACCTTGTCTACCCAGGTGTTGATTTGACCCCATACGACCGCTGCATCAGGTTTGGGAATTAGTTGAATCTTCCAACACGATCGACCTGAAATGACAGAGTCTCCCTCAATTGAATGCTCATAATCCTCAACGATGGAAGATTCTTTAATCAAATCATCATTTGTGAAATCCGAACCCATCCAGGATTGCATCATCATGGAAGGAGGAAGCTTTACATTTCTTTCTATAGAAGGGAGCCAATTCCATATTTCCTTATCTCTTTTCAGAAAGACTGTTCCCTTATCACGTGCTGGGGATGTAACTAATATGAGGGAATAATCCGTCCCGTTTGACCAGGTTTTAATATCCATGTCTCGTCTCCAGGTCGGTCTAATAATGCTGATGGTCATGGCTGCAGTCGCAGATTCACCTCTTCGTTTCTGATCCATTTTGCGAATGATCTCTTTTGCATTTTGACCAAAAGAGCAGCTTACGATTAGAATCGAAATGAGAAAGAGAGCAGCTGAAATGTTTTTCATTTATTCCGAATTACTGATGATAAGCAAGGTATTTTACAGTAGTCGAGAAATCTATGAGTAAGTTCAATTCGGATAGTGATTATGATCATTCAAGGGTAATGACACAATAATTTCTTAACATTAAGGTAACATTGATAATATTTGATTAATTTTAAATTAATATTAAGTCGGCCAAAAGTCGTCGATCATTGTTAAACTTAAATTGTGGCGTGATGCAGGGAATTATAAAACACATAAGGAGAAACCCACTAGTTATCCTCGAAAGCCTTCCTCTATTACTTGTTCTTTCCATTCTTATCGCCTATTTGGTGATATAGCACTTGGATTGCAGGCTCTTATTCTTAGGTTAAATTCAATTTAATTGCCCAAATTGCTGGTCGTAATGCGGTCTTTTATATTCACCGTTTTCGTCCTGGGACTCTTGCATTCTATTTTGGCCCAAAACGATCGACCTGAGGTTTCAACAGGGTTAAGTCAATCCATTATAGTTGCTGACGGGAATTTGACTGAAGAAGAATGGAAAAGTGCCGGATCAATTTCTGATTTCTTAACGGTTGTTCCCGAACAAGGAGGTATCCCTACCGGAACTACCAACGTTAAAATTCTTGCTTCGGAAAAATTCATCGTTTTTGGTATCGAATGCAGAGATAATGATCCATCTGGAATCATCAACTTCTCAAAGTTGAGAGATACAGACCTCAGCAACGAAGATTATATCAAAATTATCATAGATCCTTTCCTTGATGGTCAATCGGGCTACATTTTCTCTGTCAATCCTAATGGAGCCAGATACGATGCTCTTGTTTCCAATAGAGGAGAAAGTGAAAACAAGGAATGGGACGGCATTTGGGAAGCAGGGGCAAGAATTCATGACTTAGGCTGGACAGCAGAGGTGAAAATACCCATTCAAAGTATCAATTTTAAACAGGGGCTGAAAGAATGGGGATTTAATGTTGAGCGAAATATTCAACGAAATCAGGAAATTATACGATGGGCCAACGTGAGGCGAGACCAATGGTTCACTCAAACAAGTCGTGCGGGGCTCATTACGGATTTACCTGATTTTAATTATGGACTGGGCCTTAACGTACGTCCATCTGTTATTGGCAAGATCAATAGTGAAGCAGGAGAACCCACTACATTTGATTTTGATCCGGCTCTCACTGTCAATCAACGTCTTGGCACAAATATCACTGCGACAGTTACTTTCAACACAGATTTTGCTGAAACTGAGGTGGATACAAGACAAACAAACCTGACCCGATTCCCACTATTCTTTCCGGAAAAAAGAGCCTTTTTTCTGGAAGGCTCCGACATCTTTGAATTCGGTTTTGGATTGAGCAGAGATATTGTCCCTTTTTTTAGTCGAAGGATCGGTTTACTCAATGGGAATCAGATCCCAATTATAACTGGTGGCAAGGTCAACGGAAGAGCCGGAAGAACCTCATTCGGTGGGGTCGTGATGCGGACGGATCGAAGCGTATTCCCAAGTAATTCTGGAGGTGAAGACCTGGTTGTTCCAGCAAGTACCATGGGTGTCTTTCGAGTAAAGAAGAATGTGTTAAAGGAATCCTCCTTTGGTTTTTTTGGGTCATTTGGTGATCCTCAAAATCGTTCTGACGCATATGTGGCTGGTGCAGATTTCACTTTCCAAACAACAAGGTTTAAGGGTAACAAAAATTTCCTTGTTGGAGCCTGGGGAATGTATAATGATCGTGTTGGATTGAGTGGCGATAAGTCAGCTTATGGTCTCAAGATAGATTACCCCAACGATATATGGGATGTAGCTTTTACCTATACCCACATTGGAGATGGATTTGATCCTTCACTTGGATTTGTACCCCGAGATGGAATCAACAAGATCGTTACCGGGGGCACATGGGGTCCAAGGCCGAAATGGAAATTGGTTCGTCAAATTAGGAATCAAATCTTCTTTACGTACATAGCCGATCTTGACTGGACATGGCAAACTTATCGGGTATTTACTGCCCCACTAAACTGGCGGTTTGAAAGTGGGGAACGATTTGAATTCAATATTGTACCACAAGGAGAACGAATCATTGAACCTTTCGGAATCGCTGATGACGTAACAATTCCTGTTGGAGAATACAATTTTGTTCGCTATCGAATAGAAGGCGATGTAGCAGCGAAAAGAAGACTTAATGGACGTTTTACCTGGTGGTTTGGTCCTTTTTTCGATGGAAACCTGAACGAATATCAAACCACGATTAACTGGAATCCTACAACTATATTAACATTTGAGTTTTCAGGAAGGAGGAATATTGCAGAACTTCCATTTGGAGATTTCAATCAAACACTAGTCGGTTTACGAGTACGATTCAATGCCACTCCAGATTTACAATTGAACAGTTTCATTCAATACGATACGGACACACAAAATTTTGGAGTCAATTCAAGGATACACTGGATTTTCCATCCTCAAGGAGATTTCTTCATTGTTTACAATAGCACTTCTGTTTATGAACGACCACAGGATCGGTTCATGAGAGTGAATACTCAGCTTTTGGCGAAGATTAGGTATAATTTCAGGCTGTAGCTACTGTGCCTTTAGGTAAGTCAATCAAGAACTCAGTCCCCTCTCCTTCTTTGGTTTTGTAGGAAACTTTTCCGTTCATCATTTCGGTGTAGGTTTTCACGATGGACAACCCAAGGCCAACAGATGTTTCTCCTCCGGTAGGCTTGGCGCTGAGATGCTGGTATTTTTTGAAAAGTTTCTTCTCATCTTCCTTTGAAAAGCCTGGGCCTTCATCCAGAACACAGATGCGGCCATAATTACCTTCATCCCATGCAGCGATTTTGACCACTTTTCCTTTCTCACTAAACTTTATGGCATTGGAAAGGAGGTTTTCAACAATCTGTGAAGTATAGAATCGATCAGCACTTACAATGACAGAGTCGTCCGATGCGATGGTGAGTTCAATGTCCTTCTTCTTGGCTTCTTGCAAATGATCTTCCATGATTGACGAGATCAGTTGTCTCATGTCAAAAGATTCCTGTTTGAGATTATGCTTTCCGGATTCGATGGCATCTACATCCAAGATCTTTGTGATCATCCCATCCATCTTTTCAGAAGATTGGGTTATGTATTCTGTCAGTTTATGTTCTTCTTCTGTTAAGGTTTCATTTTTGCCAAGAATGGTAGACATACCACGAATAGTGGCTAATGGTGATCTTAAATCATGTGCCAGGATCTTAATCAGGTCGTTTTTTTCATCATTTAGTGCTTGAAGTTGTTCGTTTCTCTTCTCGATAGTTCCTTGCTGATCCAACAAAACCTTATTGGCTTTAGACTTAATCACATTGCTTATATAGACAAGCAAAAGAATCAAAACAGCCACCACGGTTACTAAGATCAAAATATTGTTGGTTCTGCTTCTCTCCTGTTCTCTCAATGAAGCAGCGAGCAGTTCTTCGTATTGAAGCTCTTTCTCCCTATTTGAGATGACAATCTCCTCAAAGGGTCCAATCTCAGCTGATTTAGAAATTCGGTCTATAATGCCGGAGACATCCTCTCCCAGGTATTTAATGATGATTTCATTTTTATCCAACTGAAACTGTGCGCTCTTGAAATAATCGTTGACAGGAGTTCCCCAGTCACTATCTTTCGGATAGATCATTCCCAACCCCTTCAATTTGATAGGATGAAAAAATTGTCTTCTTATGTTCGAATTATCATCGATTGCAACTAAAAAATTGGGTAAGTCAATATAGCCGAAGGTATTTTCAGTATTTGCTATGTAATCTATGATCTGTCCACTGTTTTGGACCTGCTGTACATTGAAGTTAAGGTCCTGACCCTTTTCAAGGTCAGAAATTGCTTCAAAAAGTGTTGTATTAGGAATGGAAACTGCAGTCAATCCTTGAAAGATTTCTTTAAACTCTTCAGTTGTTCGAGCTATGGGAACCTTAGAGTTAGAAACAAGAACGGCAACATCTGCAAGGTATGGGGGTGTGAAGTTCAAGTAGGTTTGTCGTTCAGGTGTAATCGAAATCGAAGAAGCACCAAATACCCCACCTGATCCTGTCCGTACTCGGTCCATAACCTCTTGAAAACTATCTGTTTTAATCCACTCTATCTCAAGTGAAACATCATAGCGTTCATTTATGAATTCGACGAATGCAAAGGCCAAATCGTGCTCTATTCCATCAATGATGTCTTTGGAATCAGAGATGCTTACATTGTTGGGATACCAATAAAAAACTGCTTTTCCATTCTTACGAGCTAGAATATCTGACCAATTATCGCCAGCATATATACAGGATGCGATTAACAGTGGTAGTGAAAACAGTAAGAATCTCCTCATTCAAAGCAGCGGTTGATCCTGTAATATGTGGAAAGAAAAAAGACATTCAAAATGTCGAACCAAAATTTACAGGTGATACAAATTAATGGCTACATTTAATCAATGTCAAGTGATTCCTTTACTGCCATTGATTTCGAAACCGCTCAGAGCAATCCAAACAGTATTTGTCAGGTTGGACTCGTTCGAGTTGAAAATGGAGAAATCATCAAGAAAGTGGACCGCCTGGTTAGACCACCAAACAATTACTACTTCTACAAGAACATCGAAATTCATGGAATAAAACCTGAAGACACCGAGGAATCACCCACTTTTGATGTTGTGTGGCATGAAGAAATGAAAATGTACATTGTTGATGAAGTTGTAGTGGCTCACAATGTTCAGTTTGACGTTGGATGTCTTCGACATACCTTGGCATATTACGACGAAGTACAGCCATGTTTTGAAGAACGTTGCACACGGATGATTTTTAGGAGAGGTTTGAAATATCTTAGTAAAAAGTATCGCATTGAACTAAATCACCATGATGCTCTAAGTGATGCGCACGCCTGTGCTCAACTGTACTTAAAACATTTGGCTCATCAGAATCTACCAAGGACGGGTTCTCTTTTCCCTGATTATTAGTCCCCAATCAGCGACTGTCCATTTAAATCTGTTGTCAAAATTTCAGACATACAATCAAGAAAGGGTCGCATTCTGGTAAATGCCTTGGCGACTACTACATGAAAATCGTCATGTAATACCTCCTCTTTCGTGAAGTCATGACGCAACATGAATTGTTTATATCGAATCAAGTCAATATTTGGATGAGTCTTATCAAATCCCTTTGGAGCAGTCTTTACTTGTTCTCCCAGTAGCTCTCCAAAAAAAGACGTGAACGCATTTGATTCTAGGATTTCTCTCATTGGATCTGCCTCTTGTTCCAATTGTTTGCGAATGTGAAGTAAATCCTGTGAATTTGGACCGAAGAAGCCTCCCATTACAAACGAGCCCTTGGGGTCAACCTGATAATAATAGCCACCTCGCCTTTCTGCTGTGGCTCTTTTCATGAACCCTCCCCAATTGGTTTTATATGGAGTTTTATCCTTTCCAAAACGGACATCACGATAAATCCGAAACAAGCTCTTCTTTCCTGAAATTGTTTGAATAATATCGTACTTGTTCATTTCAGCAATAAGTCGTTCTGCAAATGCAATCATCTCCTCATGCGAAGAAGTATACTGATCCTTGTGAGATTGAAACCATTCTCTATTATTGTTCTTGTCAAGGTTATTTAGAAACTCAAACGTTTTCTTCATCAAAGGAAAGATAGTTCGTGTGCTTACCTGAGTCAACTTCTGAGCTCAAAATCTAGCCTTTTTTCCACATTTAGAGCATTTATTGCCACCTATAACAAAATGGCATCTAAAAATTAGAAAACCAGTTCCTAATTAATGTAGAAGAGGTTTGGAACTAAAAGAAAATTTTAGCTGAATCTGTTCGTTAAACATTGGCTAAAAATGAAAGGTGTCTTTATGACACCTTTCTCTTTTTATATCTGAAGATTTTTTGAATAGTAATGGAGGGAACTACTTTTATTTCAATTGATTCCGCCTGACTCTTCTAACCAACCGATCGAAGGAATCAAAGTACTCCTTGGGGTTATCCAACCAACCATAATGACTACTGCCCTTAACAAATTTCAGTTCGCTGTTTTTCAACAGATTGTGTGTGCGAATTGCCTCCGCTTTTGAAACAATATCTTGATCTCCATTGATGATTAATACAGGCTTGGAAAATTTTGATAAGCCTTGGCTACAGTCAAAGCTCATGTTTCGCAAACTGTTAAATACCAGCCGATTCAGATTCATATTTACTTGCATCAACCGATCAGCTATTTGAGGAACGAACTTATCGTCTACCACATAAGCAGCGGCCATGAAACTGTTCCGTTTGTACCGAGTTTCCTGATCTTCAGTATTGACATTTAATTTATCATTCCAATACCGAAAAGAGTCAAGTTCCGCTTGCGTCAAACGACCAAGGATATCAACTTCAGAAAGTCCACGCATGCTTGTACCTCCTGAAGATGAAAGAATTAATCCATTAATCACATTAGGAACCTTGGCAGCATAGTATGAGGCAAGTACGCCTCCAAAGCTTTGACCAAAAACCGTCCATGCTGATATCCCCTCTTTTATTCTTAATGCTTCAATATCTGCAATCATGAGGTCAAGTGAAACATTGGAAGCGTTCGTTACCTTAAGAATTGATTTACCTGTGCCCCGTTGATCATAAATGATCACCTGACTATTATATCTGTTTGACAATTGTTTGGCAAAAGTTTCAAATCCGCGACTGTTCATCCCGGGGCCACCATTAATTATTAATATTGAAGTCTTACCCTCTCCAAAAACTTTGTAGAATGTTTTGACATCTTCGTACTCCGAATACCCTACTCGTGATTGTGCATATAATGTCTGATGAATCAGAATAGATAACGCCATTGAGAGTAAAAGTGCCTTCTTCATAAACGAGTATGCTTTCTTATGAATGAGATTATGTCTGCTCGTGGTTTGCTATCCTCAGAATATAACATGTCCCTATACAGCTGTCCATGTGAAAACTCATTGTAGTAGATAAATGGTACATCGCTACGCCCATTCTTAATAAGGGCATGTCTGAAGGTGTCTGCGTACATCGAAATTGCTCCGTCAGTAAGCACAAGCATCGGAACCGTTAAATTCTCGATATAAGTAACCGGCGATGCTTCAAGAAAATTTTCAGATGATCCAAACACTCCATTTACATGCTGTTTTGCAAAAGTTTCATCATAGGCGCTATCTATTGCCTCATAATATTTAGGCAAATCATACGCACCACTTATGGGTATACAACCAGCAATATCCTCATGCCCAAGTCCTAGTTCATTTAAATAATATTCATTCATGCACAGCAAGGCAGATAAATGTCCCCCGGCTGAGAATCCACTTACAAAAATGTTGTTTCTGTCATACCCATATTGATTGGAATTGGAATGGATCCATTTGAACGCCCTGGCAATGTCCTTGATTTGCTCGGGGTGTTTTACACCGTCCCTCTTTGGGGGATTTCTAAATTCTGCAGGGCTTAATCGATATCCAACAACAGCCACACAAATACCCTGTTCGGCAAGCTTTTTAGCAAGACTCATTTCATCGTTCTTATTTCCTGCGGACCAGGCTCCTCCATGAATCCATATCAATACAGGGGCTTCTTTGGGCTCCTTCGGCAATACCAAGTTCAACGCATGCCTGGACTCATCAACATCTACTCCCTCATAGTATTTCAAATCGTTCAAAGTTTGAATCTCCGTTTGCTGAGCTTCGCAGGAAACAAAAGAGACATTTAGAACTAAATGAAGTAGTGTAAATGAATACGATTTAATATTTCTTACCATTCTACTGCACTCCCTTAAATACGACGGCATCTTGAGGCTTGTTCAACATTGATTCGTCAAATTCTTTATTCAGGTTGTAGTTTGTTACAGTATGAATACCATAGTTACGGCCATCAGGTAAAATCGTATCATAGCGACTTGTTAGTTTTAATCCATCTACTTCGGTGTATTCTTTGTAAACCTTCAGCAAAGGGCCTCTGAACTTTGTTGTTTCAGGAAGTCCAAATACTTTGAATAAATCTTTATGGACAACAGTATAATTGACACCTCTTAGAACATATGTTTCAGGGTCAATATACATATCAAAATATTCGTAAGGTGATGATCCCTCAAAAGTCAAGCGTACAGTGTGAAACTCTTTATT
>JANQST010000100.1 GCA_028279155.1 Cyclobacteriaceae bacterium | reverse complement strand
TCGTACGTGGACATGAGTCAATCAAATCCTCTTTTACTAAAAAAGATCAAAAGAAACAGACCAAAGTTGATGATGTGGAATTCTTCATCGAGCAATTAGTTTCCAATAATTACACAGCAGACTACCCGCCGGCACTTGGCTGGGAAGATATTCCCAAACTATTGGAAATCGCCAATTCCAATGTAAGCATTGATCGATTTCCGCGAAATATATTAAGCAGGTTGTATCTACAAGATTGTCAAACTGGAATTGTCGCCATGTGGCTTATCGATTCGATCCGCAAGAATCATGGGAAACGAGCAAGAAAAGCATGGTACATTTCCCCAATGCCACTTCTGCAAGGTGAAGCGGACAGGGAACGATCAAGGGCTCGTGGCAGAGGCAATGAATACATCCCTGTGAATGATGATGAGAAACTTGATGAAGCCTACAATGCATTTAAATCATGGTGGGAAAATGCTCAGAATATCAGCCCCAGCAAATCTAAGAGGGTGAATCCTCTGAGCGGATCGGGATTGAATTGGCTTTGGAGGTAAAATTGAAAAGTTAAATATTGAAACCCCAAATGCTATAGGTAGGTTTAATTCCTCATATTTAAACCTGCCCCATGAAAGTTTCATTAGCAATACTGCTTTTATCCGTATCGTTAATATCCGTCGCTCAAATCGACCTAACTCAACTGGACGGTACCATTTCTGAAGACGAGAAAGCTCAGTTTCAACTCTTGGGCGAAAATGGTGTTAGTGAGATCTCTGCTTATGTTGATGCAGACTACATAAAAATCAATGTGAAATCCGATACAATGTACGTTGCAAGTCTTTGCTTTTGTGATGGCAATGAAAAAACAATTGTAATGCACGCCTCATCTGCTCTTGGTCAGCTTAATTATTTGTCTGCAGGAGATGGTACCTGGAATTCCAGTGAACAGTTTGATTGGAAAGTTCGGGAGAAGGACATGAGCAAGAAAACAATTGAAAAGAGAAGGGAGTATCTAGACAATTATGGTTGGGTTGCAAACACAGTATCAATGGGAAGAAAAGGTCATGTTGAATTCATTGTAAAAAAAGAATTATTCACAACCAATCAAGTTTTTCTTGCCGCAGGTCTGATGCTTAAGGCAAACCCGGAAGAAATCATTCCTCTACCAACCAGAACTTCCGGCGATTGCGCCGCTCTGAGTCTGGTTGCCGGAAACGCTGAAAAAAACTATCGATTCGAACCTGAAACGTGGTTTAAGATCAATTTTTAAGAAGAATCACTCTTCCCTTAATGTTACTGCGGGGTTTGTTTTTGACACATTAAGTGATTTAACACTTACAGTGAGTAAGGCAATTATTATCACAAAAAACCCACCAAAAATAAAGATACCTACTCCAATCGTTGTCTGATAAGCAAAATCTTCCAGCCACTTGGTCATCAGCCAAAAGGATAGCGGAAATGCAATAATCATTGCTCCGATAATCAATTTTGCGTAATCCTTAGCAAGCAAAAGCATGATCTTCGAAACCGAAGCACCAAGTACCTTGCGTATACCAATTTCCTTTCTTGCCTGCTCCACAGTGAAAGAAACCAGGCCAAAAAGTCCCAGGCAAGCAACGAAAATGGCCAGGCCAGCAAACGATACAAAAACTGCATTGAATTGAATATCACTCTTGTATTGTCGATTAAAGAACTCATCAAGAAAGAAAAAATCAAACGGATTGTCAGGGTAAATCTCATCCCACTGATCTTCAATGGCTGAAATGACTCGTGGATAATTGTCGGTATTTAATTTCAAAGACAGAAAATTATTAGCATTTGAATTGTGAAAAAATGCCATTGGATCTAGATCTTCTCGTAAGGTAGCCTGATGATAATTTTCAACCACACCCACAATTTTCCATTGGCGTCTTCTTCCAGGATTCAATGATTCACCAATTGCTTCTTCTGCAGAGCTGAAGCCAAACAGTCGTACAGCTTCCCTATTCAATACCACACTTGCAGTATCTGTCTGAAGATCCTTACTCATGTATCTTCCTGCAACAAGGTCTATTTCATACTGCTCAAAGAAGTCATCATCTACAGAGATAATGTAACACGACAACAAAGCACCCTCACTTTTGTTGGTCGCAAATCCCGAGATCCAAAAATTTTCTTCTCCGGGTATGTTACTTGATGTAGTAAATGCTTTTATCTCAGAATTCTGTTCCAGTTGATTTCGAAAAATCTCTTGCCGGTTAGCAAGATCATTATCTCCCCTGGATGAGGATGGTCCTCTTAATACCAACGTTTGATCTACATTTAACCCCAGGCTTTGGTTCTGCATGAATCGTAGTTGCTTCACGACCAGAATTGTCCCAAGTATCAAAATAATAGAAACAGTGAATTGGAATATCACAAGTAGCTGTCTGAATCCAAATGAAGTTTTGCGACTGTAGAAACTTCCTTTCAACACACTCACCGGTTTGAAAGAAGTCAGAACGAAGGCTGGATATAAGCCAGACAACAAAGATCCACCAAATATTAGAACCAATATCCCGATAAGGATTTTTTTACTTAGAAGAAGGAACGGGTCAATTGAAAGGTCAATCGCATTTGAGATAAAAGGTATGGCAATTAGCACTACACCAATAGCGATAACCACTCCAAAAAAATTATATAGAAAAGCCTCAGTTAAAAATTGAATGATCAACTGTTTCTTTTCTACGCCTACCACTTTTCGAATTCCAACTTCCTTGGATCGTTTCACAGCTCTGGCGGTAGAAAGGTTAATGAAATTGACCCATGCGATAATCAAGATCAAAAACGCAATCGCACTTAAAAAGTAAACCTGAGCAGAACCTCCGTTCTCACCCATGTCCCAACTCATGCCTTCGGAATACAAATGAATATCAGGCACATGTTGCAACCAAAGATGCTCTCTGGAGCTGAATCTTTCATTGATCTCTTTCTTCTTTTCCAAAAGGAAGCCATCAAGCTTCTCTGATAGAAGTGTTATATCTGTTTGCTTATCAACACGGATATACGTGTAAAAATCATACCAGGTCCAATTCTGAGGCCAATCATCAAATCGATCATACGATCTTAAGGAGATGATCATGTCGAATTGTAAGTGAGAGTTTTTCGGGTAATCCTGCATCACGCCCGTCACAAGGAGTGTTTGCTCACCGCGGAAACTGATATTTTTCCCAATAGGATCATTTTCACCAAAATATCTTTTTGCAGCAGATTCTGATAAAACAATCTGGTCTGGTTTGCTTAATACTTCGTCAACATTTCCCTTGATCAATTCGAATCCAAACATCCGAAAGAAGTTTTGATCAGCGTATACTCCCTTATCTTCATTGAACCTGATCAATTGACCATCTTCTGTCTCAACACTGTACACTCCCCCACCAAAGGGTAAAATGCGCGTGAATTCCTCCACCTCGGGTAAATCCTCTTTCAAAGTGATGCCTACCGCAGGATAAACCGGTGTGCTACGTGCTGAAAGTTCATTTTTTTTGTACATATCCATCACCACACGATAAGTGTTTTCAGGATGAAAATCATCGTAGGATAATTCACCAATCACATGAAGGGATATCAAAAGACAGCAAGCAATTCCCAAGACAAGCCCCGATAAATTGATCGAGCTATAAACTTTGTTTCTTCTAAAAACACGAAATCCGAGTTTGATGTGGTCCTTAAACATTTTGAGTTGATTTGAGTTGATTTGATATTTTGAAAAAGATGAAGGTCTGAAAAACCGGATCACGTCCCAAACAAACCATAGTCCTGCCTTGGTCGGTCCGTGTTCTTTTTGCCTATAGAAGTGAGCTTCCTGAAGATCTCCCTGAATTTCATCCACCAAATGATTGGCACAATACCACTCAAGAAACCGATTCGCCCAACGTGGAGGTGGCTTATGCATATTAGGAAGTATGATATTTTGGCATCATTCCCCAAAGCTTCATTCGTGCCTCCTGCAGCGATTCCAGGGTAGTAAACCCAAGCTTCGTCACTTTAAAAATCCGCTTCTTCCTCCCTCCGCGTTCCTTCGTCGCACCGCCCATTTCCGAATGGATGTAGCCCTTTTTTTCCAAACGTTTCAGTACGGTGTGAACAGCACTTATTGAGATCCGTTGACCTGCATTCTTAAAATACTCTTCAGACACGGTATATCCATAGGCATCTTTCTCCAGGACAGCTACAATAAGAAGTACCGTTTCCTCAAGTGTTCCGAGGTTTTTAGACATATTTCTACAGCTTTTGTAGAACAAACGTAAACAACAATTCTTAGTTTCTACAACTTTTGTAGATCAAATCGGTATAAGAGAGAAGTTAATTCTGAAAAAAAATGACATTGAAAACTCCATTTATCTCCTTACTTCTATACTCAATGCTTTCATTCGTCTATGGACAAAGGCTATCCGAACAACAGGTCCTTGAGGATATAAATGAATTGCAAACTCAGCTCGAGAAGTTTCACTCCGGATATACCAGGTATGCCTACAAAGAACAATTGGATGATCTTTTTGAGAGAATTGAAAATGAAAGTAACGAAGCATCCGTAATTGATCTGTACAGGAAAGTGACCCTCATAACGAGTAAAATCCGCTGCGGTCATACAAGAGCTTCCTTACCAGAAAGCCCAAGACAAGAATTTGGAAAATCCAATGTGTTTCTTCCCTTCACCGTCCGTATTTTAAATGACAAATTGTATGTGTTCCGTTCACTTGACCCATCATTGCAACCCGGAAATGAGATCATTTCTATTAATAATTTGCCAATATCAGAGATATTAACATCCATTTTTGAACACCACTCTTCGGATGGTTTTATTCAATCTGGTAAAACCCGCCTAACCGAACTTTATTTTGATTATTACTTCCAACTCTATTTGGCAAATAATAGCGACTCGTACAAAATCAGGGTAGCCAATTTAGAAACAACAATAACTGTTCCTGGCAAAAATTGGGATGAAGTAAATGCGATTCGCAATCCATTTCCATCAAATGCTACATTAGAACTTAAACACCTAGCAAATCACAGTTACATGAGAATTGGGAGTTTTGGAGCATCATCACTAAGAAGCAACGGATTCAATTACAAAAACTTTTTGGCTACAAGCTTCAGGGAATTAAAAGAGCGTAATGTAGAAAATCTGATCCTCGATTTGCGAGGCAATGGCGGTGGAAGAGATGAATTCGGGGCTTTGCTGGTCTCTTATTTTCTTAATGAGCCCTTTGGATACTTTGAAAAAATAGAAGTCACCGACGATTATGATGGGTATGGTACCGTCAACAAAAAAGGGAAGATCAATCTCATGACTTCCCACTCTGGTTTATCCGAACAAAACATTCAGGAAAACAATTTTCAAGGCAAACTTTTCCTCTTGACTGATGGTTGGACGTTCTCAACAGCTGCAGATGTTGTGTCTGTGATTGACAATGCCAGTCGTGCCTTGATCGTTGGAGAAGAGACTGGTGGTGGAAGATTTGGAAATACGAGTGGTGTATCAAAAAGTGTAGTACTACCCAATTCCGGAATAAGGATCAATCTACCCATGTGGAAGTATACAACTGCCCTTGCTGAAAAAGTGGATGATGGAAGAGGTGTAATTCCAGATATCCAAATCGTCCCTACCATTCAGCAAGAACTTAATGGAGAAGACATTCCATTAAATTATTGCCTCGAGGTGATCCAGGATAACCATTAAGTTTATTTCATATTGGCAGATGGACTTTCACCAAGCAATACTTCTTGAAACCACCAATTGTCTTTAATGCTAAGCCAATCGTTTCCCTCTTCCTTAAGTTCATTTCTGACAACTTCCCGAAGAGATGGATTCAATTCAAAAGCGGATTCAAGTGAATTTAAGGTTTTGATCTTTTGTCGCCACAACTTAGCTGAACATCGAGCAATTTGAATGTAATTTGTGGCATATGATAAACTATCAAGGTCCATACCATTATTCAGACTATACAATTTTCGAGCCCGTAAGAAATCTTCAGCTCGGAAAAGAGAGTCTGCTTGAATTTCAGTCCTATTTGTAATGCTAAAACGTTCCAACTTACGCTGAGATCTTTCCTCCCATTTATATATGGCTTGTTGAGCATAATGACTAGTTAATTTTACCCATGGTCGAATATCTTTCGTCAATTTTTCTATTTCAATTTTGAAATCATCAGAAATTGTATCACGACTATCAATCCAGTCCACAGCAGATTGTCTATATGCATTGATATCATGTTGAAGCCACACTAGTGCCTCCTTCTCTGAAAATTTATTTAGGTAATATTGAAGATATGAGCTCTTTCCGCGCCCTCCGTATTCTAAAATCAAGGGTACTACCTCATCACTTATTGGCCTCTCACTCATAATTCGAGCTAACCCTAGCAAAGAAGAGCTTCTTAATTCATAATTGTCAGATTTCACGCCTTCCTTTAAAAATTCAACAATTGTTTCATTGTTTAATCCGATAAATGAAAGTTTGACCGCCGACATGATTCGAACATATGATTCATCATCCTTCAATCCGTCTCTGACATAACTCAAAAATTGTTTTTCTTTAACCATATCATCAATCAAACTTGATGCGTCAAACCCATCCCACTCAAGTGCTGCCTTTAATAAAACCCTTACTTCGTCCATATCATAGACACCCAAACGTGTTAATGCCATAGCTGCAGCTTTTACTGATAAAGTGTTATTTCTTCTCTTTTGCTCTTCCATCAAATCTTGAAGGCCCTTAATTACGTCAGCTGACGATTTTCCGATAACGCCAAGAATTCTTGCCGAATTTGCTTTTATTATATCATCGGGTGCCTTTAATAGCTCAATTAGCCTTGGAATTACTGATGGTTCAATTTTAGCTAAATCAGCAAGTTGCCTATTACTAGTATAAAATCCGCTCTCATCTTCCCATAGATTGTTAAATAAAACCGTCATCACAATATTGCCGCTATAATCGAATTGCAGCAAGTTGTAGACCGCTTCCGAGGTTGTTTGTTGCGAACTATCCTTCGCTAGTTCAACCAATGTGGTCAAAATGTGTTCATCCGCCTCACCCATTGATATAAGGCTTGTTGTCGCCTCCAACCTGACATTGTTGTCTGAATCATCCAACAACTCCCTAATACGAAGCAAAGTTTCGCTATTATTCATTTTTGAATTGGTTAAAGCAGAAATAGCTGCACTTCGTATTGAAGTGTTGGGGTCCTCCAAATAACTCATCAACATTGACTGCACATTTTCATTCAAGAGATCGGGGTTTGATAATGCGTAAATCAGTCGTACTTTTAGCTCTTCCATGGCAACTGGCATCCTCTCCATGAAGGAATCTCTTATTTCATCTCTTAGATGTTGATATTTACTTGATACTTTCGTAAGTATTCTGATTGATCGACGACTAACATTATAATCATCCTCGTCAAGGCAGTCAAATAATAATGGTTCAACTAAGACATATAGTGAAGAGTCTTTGATAGCCAGTTGTCCAAGCCCTTCGATTATTGCTGCACGGTTTTCTAAATTCGACACATTCGAAGACTTCAACAGAGAATCAAATACTTCAGTGTTAGATTCGGCTATTTTTACTAGCGTTCTCACTGACTTAGTAGCCATCTCCTTACCGTGAACCCGGGTCCATAAGCTATCCAATGCGCCATCATAGCCAAGTAAGTACATCACCGATGCCCTAACTTCTGGATCGAGTTTTGATACCAAATTTGACCAATCATGTCTGTTGCCTAATGCAATTGTTAGACCTTCGGAAATTTCTTTTTCCTCTTTAAATCTAAAATCATTTCTTGTGAGGTCTGTCGAAATCTTAAATTCAAACGGATTTGTTTTCCTGGTTATTTCTACTTCCGTGTCGCCTGATCCAAAAGCAAATGTGGCTTTGAATGTATAGAATCCATGAATCAAATATGCAATAAAAATCAAGACTATTACAATGCCTGGCGTTACCGCATACCAAAATCTTTTCTTAGAAATCCTTTCTCTTCTTTGCTTGATCCACTCTACAATCTCTGGAACCAAGTAATCATGCTTGAACTCATACCATGAGTCATCCTTTCTATCCTCTTTTCGCAGAATATCCTTTTCAGTTAGTTCCGAAAGCAGCGTTTTTAGTTTTTTGCCATCTACATCAAGTGTTTCCCAAATATCTGTTAAAGAACGATAACGTTTGGTTCCGTCCGATGTCTTCAAAGCCTCAAACAACCGTGTCATTAGCTTTTGACTAATTGTTATTTCCTGCAATGAATTTGTAAGTACCC
>JANQST010000088.1 GCA_028279155.1 Cyclobacteriaceae bacterium | reverse complement strand
TACCACTGGATTCTTAATTGAGGCAGAAGCTCAGTATTATACCACCGGTTTTGTACGATTCTTCATTGATGTAGGATATCAGAGAAAACAAATAAAACGAATTGAATCCCGAGGGCATTTTCCAAATTACTTTGGCTTGAGAATGGATGGTGGAGAAATAGTAGGCGAAAATGGAGGTTACCCCAATAGAAGGTATCGAATCTACGCGCAAGCCAGGTCATATTCTGTATGGTCAGTGTTCTTAAAGGTTGTAGGGATGAATGCTACTCATGGTGATGTTACTGAGGAAGGTATTATAGGTATCAGTCGAGATTCAGAGCATACAAATATTTCCACCTTAACCAATCGTGAAATTATCACTTCATTTGATAGCAATGTAGGTATCGGCACAGCAGACCCAGGTGGGGACAAACTTGACGTGAGAGGCCATATTTATGCACAAGGGGGAGTGGATACTACAAATAAAGATTATGCGGAGTACTTTGAATCCAAATCGAAAAAGGCAATTCCTCCAGGCACTTCTGTAATTCTTGGATCAGATGGCAAGATTGAACCTTCGAAAAAAGGAGATACTCCTATTGGGATTATTTCTCCAAATCCTGCCATAGTGGGCAACAGCTATAAGGAATGGCCAGAGAAGTATATAAGAGATGATTTTGGATCCATAATTATGGAAGAGTACACTGAGGAAGTGTACGTTCCGATTGGAAAGAAGCCAAAAAGAAAGACCAAGTCAATAACCAAGAAAAGGCCAAAGCTTAATCCAAAATACAATCCAAAGAAGGAATATGTGCAGAGGAAAGATCGCCCAGAATGGAACACTGTGGGCCTACTTGGACAGTTGCCCTTGCGGAAAGGACAACCCGTAGCTCCTTCATGGATCAAGATTAGAAATATTTCAAAAGATGTTGAACTGTGGCTAGTTAAATAGTTATGCCAGAAAAAAGCAGAGAAATTTTAAAGAAATACTTTGAAACAGGTGATACCCCGACTTCAGCTGACTTTAGTGATCTGATTGATTCTACGATTATTTCTGAGGATGATAATGTGTGGGCTTTCGATGGCAAACTTGGTATAGGTGCTAGATCTCCTGAAAATAACTTGGAGGTAACAGGTAATGTCAGGATTGGCAGCGGGATAGTTGGTGAAAAGGCTCCAACTGATGGGTTGCTTGTAAAAGGTGGTATTCAAATAGGTGTCTCAGAAACTCCAGCACTGCTGAATCTTAATGGATCATTGCGAATTTCAGGAAGCAATTCTGTGAAAAAGATCTCCGGCGACCAGTCTTTGAGCGAAAATTCTGAAACTTCTCTGGTTACTGAAAGAGCAATTAAAGCATACGTTGATAATCTTCTGGTTGGATCTATAACAGCCTTTGCAACAGATACTCCTCCAGAGGGCTGGCTGGAATGTAATGGCTACATGCATAGTAGAGAAAAATACAAGAGGTTATTCAAGAAGATAGGAACACAGTTTGGTCACGGTGACGGAGCAACCACTTTTAACGTGCCCAACCTGCAAGGACAGTTTATTCGCGGGTGGGATAGAGAAGGTTTAATCGAGACAAGAGAATTTGGGAGCCATCAATCAGATCAGATTCAAACCCATGTTCATAATGATCAAGGTCATAGTCATTCAGATAGAGGCCATACTCATAGTGTTCAATTGGGGAATAATACTGGTAGCGGACCTGATAACTGGGTGATGCACTGTGATCCTCACGGAGGTGATTGGGGACACAGCACCACTACAACGGGTTACGCAGATTTAAAAAATGGTTTTGCCAAAATAGGTGAACCTAATAACTCAGGAGATATTGAAGTTAGGCATGGACCGGAAACAAGACCTAAAAACGTCGCGCTTCTATACTGTATCAAATATTAACTATGTACATAGTAACACATAAAGAAACAAAGGACATTCTTCATATAAATACCGCACCAGCATCGCAAGGCTTAAGTGGTACTGAAGTGTATTTCCACTACGATTCAAAAACAATGAACATAATAGAAACCAACGAGGAAATACCACACAATTTGGATTTAGGAATGCAGGAAAACCAAACCTCTACAGAACCAGAAAAGATTGGTGTTAATGGTCCTGATTCTTCGTTAAGCGAAACACATAATTCTGAAAATGATCTCGATCCTCGCTATCGCATGATCATAGAAGAAGGAGGGGAAAAAGTGGTGATGAAAACGATGGATGAACAGTTAGCTGATGGCACACTTAATCTTGATGAACCATTTGAGAAATTAATTGATGGAGAGATTGTTGCCATTTCAATTCATGAATTACTAGAAAAGAACTTGCTGGTATCTTCTGACCAATGCATAAGGGCTACTGGAAAGATGAATAAACGAATAGATTACCTGATTTCTTTAGAATACAATCCGGGCTATGAAATGAAGATCACCAAGAATTATTTGTCCTGGATAAAAGATGGTCAACCAGAGAATGATGAGCGAGAGAAAGTCTTTAACCAGATGCAAGAAACAATTGAGAGCATCAAAAGTGAGTTTGCAGATTTGAAAGAACTCATAAAGAACAGACAGGTGGAGATTGAAAGGGATATCAAAACCGGCAGAAAGTAATGGAAGAAAAACCTAGAGCAGAAATCAAAAACTACTTTGAGACAGGGGATACGCCAACTTCTGGAGATTTCGCCAGTCTAATTGATTCTTCAATCAACAAATTGGATGACGGAATTTTTGTACACAACCAGAAAGTTGGATTGGGCACG
Source organism: Cyclobacteriaceae bacterium (assembly GCA_028279155.1). Taxonomy (GTDB): domain Bacteria; phylum Bacteroidota; class Bacteroidia; order Cytophagales; family Cyclobacteriaceae; genus Ekhidna. The sequence continues at coordinate 5,620 of JANQST010000088.1, read as the reverse complement.
AAGGATCCCAAGAATAAACTTGAAGTAGCTGGGTCATTAACTGTAGGTTCTACATATGTAGGAAAGGAAGAAATAGGAGAAAACAACCTCTCCATTGAGGGAAACCTTGGGGTTGGCACCACTAATCCTAAAAACAAGCTGGACCTATCTGGCTCAGGTGTAATCGGAGCAACCTATGCTGGAAATGTTGAAGCTCCTAAGAATGGACTTACGATAGAAGGAAACCTTGCGATTGGTACCTCCTTAGATAATGAGAAGCTTACTGTAGATGGAGCGCTAAGTCTTGGTGAGCAAGAAGGTTCTCCTTCTGTAAGCGACGGATTCGGCAAACTCTTTGTCAAAAAAGAAATCGTGAGCAGTGTCCTTTTCAACGGGGAGGATAACTACCTGGAATTGAACCACGATCTCGACCGACTTAATTCTCTTAAGACAGGAACGATTAGTTTGTGGTATCGACCATCGGATGAAGAAGCCAGAATACAACAACTCATTTGGCGGGGCCCCGAATTAAACTTTCAGATGGGAATTGGACCATGGACTTCAGGTTATGAAGACGAATGTCTAATGGTGGGGATCTCTAAGGAAGGTGGTCCTGAGCTAAGTTTCTATGTTCAACGAGGACACGATTTCTTCACTGAAAACCGATGGTACCACATTGCTCTGGTTGTAGGAACTAATTTCAATAAGCTGTTTATCGATGGAATAGAGCAAGAGCTTACCTACACTTCAGGCCGACCTGATACAGGTAATATTTTCTTTGATCAAAACACTGACAGTGTTGATCCATTGGTTATTGGTAAGCGAAATCATGAAGGTAATGCGCAAAACTTCATTTCAGGATACCTTGATGAAATTGCCATACTAGATCAGCCTTTATCCGGTTGGTATATCAAAGAACTGTTTGAGAAGGAAAGAAAATTTGATTTAAGGATAGATCACGAAACGTCGCTAGTTGCCTATTGGCGTATGGGGGAGTCACGAGGCTTACCGGAAGTTTCTGATTTTTCAAGAAACAATTTGAATGCGACTCTAAAAGGGACAATTGTTAATGAGGAGTCTTCAGAAGATATAAGCAATAATACGCTTCAAGTTAGAAATGTTAGTAGTCTGTATTTCAAAGACAGTTCTGGCAACGAAGTTCCTCTTTCAGGATCCTTTGCAGAGAAATCAACGCAATCACTTTGGGGAAGGAAGGGCAATGACATTTATTATGAAAATGGCAGTGTTTACATAAACAAGAGGCTTTCGACACAAAAAAATCAAGTACAACGAGATTTTGTGACTTGGTACACGACATCTCTTAGCAACGAGCCAGTTCATATAAAGACGAACATGAGAATCAGAACACACATCATGTATCGGATATTGGTTGAGGGGTACAATTACGGTGATTCTCACTCAATCAATTCAGAGGTAGTTGGGTATACGCACAATCATTACTCTGGAGCAAATTATGGAACTGTAGCATCTGAGATAGCAAACAATCCAATTATTAGAACTAATTCCTACAATCATACCCCTGGAGTTTCCATTTCGCAATATGTCAGCAGTGATGGGTATGTGGTGATAAAGCTAAAGGCCTCATCAAGCGCCCATTCGATCTATTACATGGGCTTCTCAGCTTCTGCGTGGTTTACAAACCCAACACCGGGAAATGGATTCGAAATAGAGGCTTTAGCCATACGGCATGCCTCTGGAAATTATTAAGAATAAAACTAAAAATTATGAACCCAATAAAATTACAACTCACACTTGACGAAACGAACCTAATTCTAAATGCATTGGGAGATCAACCTTATAAGCAGGTTTTTCAATTGATCCAATCACTGCAACAACAAGCTGCACAGCAGATTGAGTCTGAAAACGTTTCAGATACACCAAAGAAAAATGGCCAATCAAAAAAGGCAGAAAAGAATGGACAACTAGTTAGTTGATTGAAAAACAGATCAATCCACAAGTCATGGCAACACAAAATCGATCAGAATTAAAACAATATTTTGAAACTGGAGATACTCCTACCTCCGCTGATTTTGCTAGCCTTATTGATTCTACCATCAATAAGTTGGACGACGATTTTTTTGTAAAAAACCGAAATATTGGTCTTGGTACAGGAGATCCTAAAAACAAATTGGATGTTTTCGGTGAAGGGGTCATTGGTGAAAAGTATGCTGGTGAAATGTCTGCACCAGAAAATGGTTTATTAGTTCAAGGAAAATTGGGTGTAGGAACACCAGCGGCCAATGAAAAGCTGACCATCGATGGAGCCATTAGCTTGAAGGAATTGGATACCTCTCCGGGCGCAACTCCGAATTTCGGAAAATTGTATGTTAAAGAAGATAAGTTGGTAAGTGCAGAGTTTAATGGAGAAAGCAGTTACATCAGCATGCCCTCACTTGGAATTGCCGAAGTATTTGATTTTACGATTTGCCTCTGGTTTAAGGTACTACCTGGTACACAATCCAGACACTATTTAGTTGATCTTCGTGGAGATGGTTCGGAGTTGGCCAAAAGCTGCGGCCTACTAATTGATGATGTTGGAAATGGAACAGCAGTTATAGGACATTTTTCACTTTGGAGTTCTGGTCAAAGTTCTTCTTTCCAGGAAAATGTAGGAAGAATTTTTGGAGACTGGCACCATACAGTATTGTCACGAAAAGGCAACAAACTCATGGTTTTTCTTGATGGGAAAATGGTGTCCGATCAACCTACTCTAGGAAACCCTGTAAATGACAGTGCCATACCCTGGAACAACAGTTGGAGAATTGGAGCCTATTCGAGCAATAGCAACATTGGGGGTAATTATTGGTTAAAAGGATCGATCGATGAAGTAGCGCTATGGAATAGAGCACTAAGTCAGGAAGAAATCAGGAATATTTTTCTTGCGGGTAGAGGAATTAATTTGCAGGACAAGTATGGAAGTGGAATAAAAAGCTACTGGCGGATGGTCGAGAGTGATCAGCTAAGCAACTCCAATATCCATGACCAGATCGATACAAGTAGAAAAGGTGTTCTACACAATACAGATTTTCATGTAGAGACAGTTAAAGCACTTCATTTTGTTGATGGCAATGGAAATGATCAGATATTGGGTGGTAGTGGTGCTGTAGGTGCTGGAACCACCGGATCACTATGGAACCAGAACGGACCGGATATTTTTTACGATACTGGAAATGTTGGAATTGGAACGCCCAACCCAACCACTCATCTGGATGTAAATGGATTTATAACCAAAAAAGAGATTGCATTTTCTGCCCATGGAGACAAACATATCTCTAGCGGCTCAGATGCTCTTCTAAGTTATTCTCAGACAATCACCAATGCTGGAAGTTGTTGGGATGGTAAGCGGTTTACTGCACCCGTTCATGGACTATATTTTTTTACCGTTTCTTTTACGAGAGATGCATATGCTCATGCGGCAAGTGCCGATGATATTAATATTAATATAAGACTTAATGGAATTACTAAAGTATCAGCTTGGACTGGAGAAGGAGACGGAAAGAGAGCCACAGCCTCTTGTAGTGTCATATGTTCTATGGAAAACGGTGATTTCATTGACACTTACGTGTCTTCTGATAGTGGTGTAAAACGGTACTTACGACACTATTATTTAAGTGGATATAGATTATAATTTGATGAGGTAGTAGAAAATAGAAGCTCAACCAAGAGACAATGGCAACACAAAACCGATCAGAATTGAAAAAATACTTTGAAACTGGGGATACCCCTACGTCAAGGGATTTTGAAGACTTGATAGATTCTTCAATCAACCTATTGGAGGATGATATTAGTGTTAGCAATTCAAAGATTGGTTTAGGTGTAGAAAACCCGACAAACAAATTGGATGTTGGAGGAAGTGTTTCGATTGGCTCCAATTTGGCTGGCAAAACCGTGGTGCCAGCAAATGGCCTTTTCGTTGAGGGTAATGTGTCTTTTGGTACTGAAAAGGCCGATGAACGATTGACCATTGATGGTGCGGTTAGCTTAGAAGTGCAAGAAGGGTCTCCTTCTCCTACTGAAGGGTACGGTAAGCTGTTTGTCAAAAAAGAAAAAATCACAAGCATTCTTTTCAATGGATCAGACAATTTCATTGAGATCAATCAAAATCTAGAAGTTCTTGAGAACCTCAAGCAGGGGACAATGAGCATGTGGTATAGGCCGTTCAATAGCGATTTGAAACCACAACAGCTGATTTGGCAAGGCAATGGCCCTCACTTTCAAATCGGTATCGGTGAATGGACTGATGGCTTTAACGATGAAAGTCTAGTCACGGTAGCATATAAGAATAAAAGCCCTCACTCAGCATCTTATCTGCGTAGGGGTGTTGATTTTTTTACACAAAATCAATGGTACCATATCGTTGTGACGGTTGGTGAAAATTTCACCAAAGTATATGTTGATGGTATTGAACAAAATGTAACGTATACCAATGGAGATGCTCAAACAGGCAATCAATTTCTTAATGGAGCAACAGGCGAACCGATCTATATCGGTAGAAGATTTTGGGATGATGACCCCGCACTTTTTGTCAAGGGATTCATCGATGAAATTTCTATCCTTGACCAACCATTGTCGAGCTGGGATGTAAAGAAACTCTTTGAAAACGGGCGAAGAACAGACCTACGATTGAAGTATCAGCCCAATCTGGTTGCCTATTGGCGCATCAGTGAAACTGATAATCTTCCAACCATTAAAGACTATTCAGGCAACGAGCTTAATGGAATTTTTAAGGGTACGGTTGACGAAGATTCTCATGATAGTAGAGAAGTAAATACGTTGTATTTTAAAGATGGCGATGGAAATGAACTCCCACTAACGAATACTTCTGAGGGAGGTTCTACTCGCTTCTTGTGGGGGCAGAAAGGTAACAATATTCACTTTGATTCAGGAAGTGTAGGGATTGGAACTTCGACACCTCAAACGGCGCTTCATGTTATCGGGGATATTACAGCTAATAATTTATTGGGAGTCGAGGTATTTACAGCTCAGCTAACCAACAGTGAAGACTTTATGGGTTCAACCTCAAGTCAACATAGAAACTTGAAGTATACGAATATTAAACAAAATTCCGATTCAGATCTTTTCGAGATGCAAGAAAATGGGGCGCTAAAAGTAACCAAGACAGGAATCGTAGCTATCACAGCGAATTTTGACGTGATCTACACGACCGCTTATTCAACAATAAGAATTTTGATCAATGGCAATGCAATTATTTATTCTCTTGCAGCCGGTGTAAGCCTGTGGCAACAGGTTCATGGCCATTTGTATTGGAAAGTTGATGCTGGAGATCAAATAACGATTGATGCAAACCCAAGCACCATAAATTCCATGGATAACGGAGTGTGGAGTACGCTCAGCGTCATGTGGATTGGAGTAAAGTAATAGAATGATTTAATAAATTCAATAAAGTGCCAAAAAGCAGTCGCGAAATATTGAAAAGATTCTTTGAAACAGGAGACACACCTAGTTCTGACCAGTTTCACCAACTGATTGATTCTAGCCTCAATATGATTGACGATGGACTTATCGTGGAAGATAAGAATATTGGCCTTGGCGTACCATCACCGAAAAACAAATTGGACGTACCGGGCAATCTTGCTGTAGGAAATGTGTATGCTGGAAA
>JANQST010000086.1 GCA_028279155.1 Cyclobacteriaceae bacterium | reverse complement strand
GATGATAAATGGGTAGCTACTGCATTAATGTGGGAGCCTGTAAAAGCATTGGAACAGTCTTACACGCGAACTAAGAAAAGAAACCATGCTGAGTTTCTGGAAATGATGAATATCAGAACCAATTCTTCGAACAATACAGTATTTGCAGATTCTGAAGGAAACATCGCTTACTACCATGGCAATTTTATTCCTAAACGTGATGTAAAATTTGATTACACCAAACCTGTTGACGGAAGTAATCCTGCCACAGATTGGCAAGGACTTCACCCGGTAGATGAGGCGATTACAGTTTTCAACCCTCCAAACGGTTGGATTCAAAATTGTAATTCAACGCCATTTACCAGCGCCGCTGAATACAGTCCGAAAAAAGAAGACTATCCAAACTACATGTCCAGGATTCCGGAAAACTTCAGAGGGGTTCACGCGATCGATCTTTTATTAAATGCCAAAGAACTTACGCTGGACGGATTAATTGACATGGCATACGACCCCTACCTTCCTGCATTTGAAGAAGTGATTCCTGGATTGATCAGAGCATATGATAATTCATCAAAAGATGCTTCCTTAACTGGAGCTATAGATGTTTTAAGAAATTGGGATATGAAGACGGGGAAAGAATCCGTTGGGATGTCTTTGGCACATTTTTATGGGATGGCCCTATATCAGAATGCTGATACCCCCGATGACCTCAGAGGAATGGATCGGTTCAATTATTTCGGGACTGGTCTCTCAGAAGCCAATCGACTCTCAATTTTTGCAAAAGCTGTAGCAGAACTAGAAGAGAAATTTGGAAGTTGGAACACTCCCTGGGGAGACATCAATCGCTTCCAACGCCTGGATGGATCGATTGACCTCAAGTTTGATGATGACAAGCCAAGTATTCCAGTTGGATTGACCACTGGCCGCTGGGGTGCTTTAGCTGCTTACGGAATGCGAGGGAGACATGACAACAATAGAATTTATGGGACAAGGGGAAACAGTTTTGTTGCTGTAGTAGAATTTGGAGAAAAACTTAAAGCGAAAAGCATGTTGGCAGGAGGTCAGAGCAACGATCCTGCCTCACCTCATTTCTATGACCAGGCACAACGATATGCAGACGCAAATTTCAAAGATGTTTCCTTTTACAAGGAAGACGTGGAAAAACGAGCAGAAGAAACATATAAACCAGGAAAAAGATGAAAAAATTAATGTATCTCATTGTCACCTTTCTGGTGACCACAATCAATGCACAAAGTTTAGTAGGTGCTTGGGAAACCATGGTTACAGATGAAAATGGCCGTGAAATGAAAATAGCGGTAATTCTGTCAGACAAGTATCAGGTGGCTACCTGGTATGATGATAAAACAGGAGAATTCATAGCGACAAATGGAGGAACATGGGTACTAAACGGGGCTACTGTCACAGAGGTGGTTGAGTTTGATACTCGGGATTCTTCAAGAGTAGGTTCCACGGTAAGTTTTGATATTCAACTAGAAGAAAATAAAATAACAGTGGTAGAATCAGGCGATGTATTTAAGCGAATTGATGACGGAAGTCCTGGAGCACTAAGCGGAGCTTGGCTAATGTCAGGAAGAAAGAGGAATGGAGAAATTCAAGAAAGAAACACAGATAGACCGAGGAAAACAATGAAGATACTTTCCGGGACACGATTTCAATGGATTGCCTACAACACTGAGACGAAGCGATTTATGGGAACAGGCGGAGGCACTTATACCACAGTAGACGGGAAATATACCGAGAACATTGAATTCTTTTCAAGAGACAACTCTCGGGTCGGAGCGGCCTTAGAATTTAACTATGAAATGAAAGAGGGCAGGTGGCATCATTCCGGGAAAAGCAGTAAAGGGCAACCAATGTATGAGATTTGGAGTGTACGGGAGAGGTAGTTTACCTGGAATATCTACATCGAGTATACATCTGAAAGAAATATTGATATTGTCACTCTGAGGTTCTCGAAGAGTGGGGTTCTCGAAGAGCGACATTGAGCTAATCAGAATATCACTTCATCCCCAACTGCAACGGTTCCTCCAGAGGATGCAAGTGTATTCAGCCCAAAGATTACTTCGGAACCTTCCCTTCTGTAGGTTGCTAGTGTTTTCAACGGTTCGGCACCTTTTTGACCGGTTTCCTGGTCAATAGTAGTGAAGACACAACGCTTGCATGGATGAGTCCCATAGAAATCAACAGTGCCAATGGTGAGGTCTTTCCATTGATCTTCTCCATATGGTTCTACTCCACTAACCACAATGTTTGGTCGAAACCGGTGCATTGGAAGAGGTTTTTCCATTCTCGAATTCAAATCTTCCAAAGAGGCCTCACTGATAATGAGGTAAGGATAACCGTCTGCAAAACTCACATTTTCCTGATTCCTGGCTCTTTCAGGGTTTACCGGCCGATCCTGATTCTCCGGCATAAAAACCACCCTGCAGGGATTGCCCGTAATTGAAGAGATCCAATGATTGATTTTTTCTTCAGCAACTAGCGCAGGAACTTGATCATTCCAAATTGTTACGAGTTCTTCGTTTCCATGTGCCAACACAAGTGGAATCTCAATATCCTCGTAATCAACGTGTGAGGCGATAATGAAATCATCAGATAAGCGAATCTTGATTTGCGATAGCTGAGGGTGCGTGCGCTGTGTGACATGTCCATTGTCAGAATCAATTATCATCCATCGACGATCATGTTTGAAACCCCTTTCCAGCACTTCACATGACTCAACCTCGATACCCTGGAGAGATTTGATTGGATAGATATATAGACCTGTTACCTTGATCATTTTTTCGCCCAATTATCACGCAGTGTAATCGTTCGATTGAAAACTAATTTGTCTGCGGTGGAATCTTCGTCTAGCCTGAAATAGCCAATCCGTTCGAACTGTACCTGGTCTCCAACCTTGGCATTCTTTAAGGATTCTTCTAAAACTGCATTGGTATTGATCTCCAACGAATCAGGATTAAGGTGATTCTTGAAATCATCCTCAATGTCATTCATGTTTTCAGTCAGGAACAAACGATCGTATAAGCGTATTTCTGCATTGATGTTGTGTTTGGCAGAAACCCATCCCAACGTTCCCTTCACTTTTTTACCACTTGTGTCATGTCCGCTTTTTGTTTCAGGATCGTATTCGGCATAGATCTCTTCAATTGTTCCATCATCCGCTTTTTTAAATCCGGTACATTTAATAATGTAGCCAAACTTCAGACGGACTTCACGATCAGGTCCCAGTCGGTACCATTTTTTTGGACTTGGGGGATCTTCCAGAAAATCAGCCTGATCCACATACAATTCCCGAGTAAATGCCAATTCACGGGACCCTGCTGATTCATCGCCCGGATTGTTCACTGCAGGGAGCATTTCTGTTTTATCCTCAGACCAGTTCGTTATGATCAGCTTAAGTGGATCCATGATTCCAAAGACGCGATTGGTTTTAGCGTTCAGATCTTCTCGAACGGTATGCTCTAGTAAAGCCACATCATTCAATCCGTCACGTTTTGCAACTCCCGTTTTTCGCACAAATTCTCTTATGGATTCTGGTGTGAATCCTCTTCTTCTTATCCCAGAAAGGGTTGGCATCCGAGGATCGTCCCATCCATTTACATAATTTCCCTCTACTAGCTCTCGAAGCTTGCGCTTACTAACTACCGTATAGCTGGGATTCAATCGAGCAAATTCTGTCTGTTCGGATGGATAGATCTCAAGCTCGCTAATCAGCCAATTGTACAAAGGCCGATGCACTTCGAATTCAAGCGTGCACAAGGAATGCGTAATGTTTTCAATGCTATCTGATTGGCCGTGCGCGAAATCGTAGGTCGGATAAATGCACCAATCACTTCCGGTTCGATGATGGTCCATGTGCTTGATTCGATACAGAATTGGATCACGCATGTGCATATTCGGAGAGCTGAGATCAATTTTTGCACGTAAGACACGTTCACCATCCTTGAATTCACCCGCTTTCATTCGCTTGAAAAGGTCCAGATTTTCCTCAACCGATCGATCTCGAAACGGGCTTGGTGTCCCTGGCTCGGTAGGTGTTCCCTTTAACTTGTTGAATTCATCAGCAGGAAGATCGTCCACATATGCCGATCCTTTTTCAATCAGTTTAATGGCCATCTCATACAGCTGATCAAAATAATCAGAAGCGTAATACTCCCGATCATCCCAGTCAAACCCGAGCCATTTAATGTCATTCTTTATTGAGTCAACGTACTCCGTTTCCTCTTTTTCGGGGTTTGTATCGTCAAATCGAATATTACAGATTCCACTGTAGTTCTGAGCAAGGCCAAAATTCAGGCAAATAGATTTAGCATGACCGATATGCAAATAGCCATTAGGTTCAGGTGGAAAGCGAGTAACTACAGACGAGTGCTTCCCATTTTCCAGGTCTTTTTCAATCATTTGCTCAATGAAATTGAGCGATTCTTTCTTTTCTTCTTCCATTCGATGAATTAATGAGGTGCAAAAGTAGTCCGTTGGATTGCTTTAATTAACAGAATCACCCGAAATTGAAATTTCACCTTCTATCCCAAGTTTACATCACCAATTGTTTTTATTTCTTACTAAAAAGTAGAACATATTATTGTTAGCTCCGTATATTTGTTCTACAATTTAGTAACAAGATGAAGGAAAGCAAACTCGGAGACTTTGAAGAAACAATCCTGCTGATTGTAGGAATCCTGGATATGGACGCATATGCGTTCAAGATCGCAGATGAATTTGAAGCACAAACCAAAAGACCAGTGTCTATTGGAGCAGTTCATTCCACACTCAATCGAATGGCTGATAAAGGATTTCTTAAGTCTGAAATGAGCGAAGCAACAGCCGAACGAGGTGGAAGAAGGAAACGGATCTACACAATTACCGGTGCAGGTCAAAAAGCACTGGAAACTTCCCGTGAACTAAAACTCTCGCTTTGGGATCAATTTCCAGCTTTTGCCCAAGGTAAACTCAATTTCAATCTATGAAGAATCACAAGCCTCCAAAGCTTGCTGAAAAATTTCTTCTGCTGTTTTTAAAGGACGAACTAGCGGAAGAAGTTTTGGGTGATCTCGATGAAAAATTTGATTCAACACTTCATAAGAAATCGCCCACAAAAGCAAAACTCAATTACTGGTACCAGGTATTCAATTACCTCCGACCATTTGCATTCAAATTCTTTAGGTCAAACTCAAATTTCAATCTTATGATGAAGCATAACTTCTTAATCAGCTATCGAATTCTGCTTAAAAACAAGGTTTTTTCTGCTATCAACATCGGTGGTTTGGCGATGGGAATGACAGTAGCTATTCTAATCAGCCTTTGGATATACGACGAATACTTTTTCAACAAAAACCATGACAACTATGACAGCATCGTTCAGGTACTTAGAAAGGATTCGGAGGGAGATGAGGTATTTGTAAACAGCTCACTTGTTGGACAGGTGGGGATATTTATCAAAGAAAATTATCCAACAGTATTCGAAAAGGTAGCGATGACATTTTTCCGTATGCGACCTCAACTTCTTTCGGTTGGAAAACAATCATTTGAGGAACCTGGATATTTTTTCCAGCCGGAAGCTCCGGAAATGTTATCACTAAAAATGAAAGCAGGTATTCAAGATGGTCTCCGAGACCCAAATTCTATCATGCTTTCGAATACACTTTCGAACAAGTTTTTCAAAGACGAAAACCCCATTGGAAAAACTGTTTTCTTGAATACCTCAGAGGAATTGATAGTTACTGGTATATATGAGGACTTACCCAAAAATTCGACCTTTGGAAATGCAGCTTTCTTTACCTCCTTAGAGTTGATCTACAATGATGAGAATCCATATGCCTGGAATAATTACAACATTAAAGTGTACGCTCAATTAAAAGAGGGCGTGGAAGTTTCAGAAGCATCCTCGATTATCAAGGATATTTTGACCCCTCACAGAGACCCGGAGGATGGCCCCATTGAGTTGCTCCTCATACCAATGAAAGACTGGCATTTAAATTCAACATTTATTGATGGTATTCAGGTAATGAGCAAAAGATTCCAATTCGTGATTCTGTATGGGATCATTGGTGTGTTCGTCCTCTTTTTGGCTTTCATCAATTTTATGAACCTCAACACCGCACGGTCTCAGAACAGAGCCAAAGAAGTTGGAATAAGAAAGGCCATTGGCTCACTAAGATCACAACTTATCCGTCAATTTTTAGCTGAATCAATTCTCTATTCTTTCTCAGCTTTTATTATTTCTCTTGGAGTAGTGAGCATGATCCTTCCTTGGTTCAATGAGATTTCCGATAAATCACTTGAAATGCCATGGGGTAGCTTGGTTTTCTGGGTAATCGGAATTGCTTTCACTCTTTTTTCTGCATTTGTAGCCGGAAGTTACCCAGCCTTCTTCTTGTCTTCGTTTGGCCCTGTAAAAGCATTGAAAGGAACGCTAAAGCAAGGGTTGGCTAGCGTAAGATTTCGCCAGGTCTTGGTAGTTTTTCAATTTACGATCTCTATTGCATTGATCATTGGGACGATCACGGTTTACAATCAAATCGTGCACGCCAAAACGAGACCGGTAGGATACAACCAGGAAGGAATCATAACAGTTAGGGGAAGGTCTGCGGAATATTATCAAAAATATCATGTGCTTAGAGATGAATTGAAGAAAACAGGTTATGTTCAAGAAATTGCGGAGGCTAATTATCCGTTAACGAATACGCTAGGCAATAACAACGGATTCAAATTTGCAGATACAGGAGAACGGGTTGGTTTTACTTTCAATACCATCCGTGTGACACATGAGTATGGCAAGACAACAGAATGGGAGCTGATTGCCGGCCGTGATTTTTCAAGAGATTTAGCAAGTGAATCCGGATCAATAATTATCAGTGAATCTGCTGTTCAGAAGATGGGACTTGAGAATCCAATAGGAACACAAATAGAGGCTAGAAGAGAATTTAACAAAGGCCATAAGGTTTATACAGTAGTGGGAGTGGTAAAAGACATGATAAAGGGAAATCCTTTTCAACCACCGGTCCCTCTAATGATTTTTGCTCGAGAAGGATCACTTGGATATCTGTTTATTAAAATAAAACCGGAAGTCGATTATCTCAAGGCATTACATGTTATTGAGGAAGCTTTTGAGCGTGTCCTCCCTGGCCACCCATTCAACTATGAATTCC
>JANQST010000083.1 GCA_028279155.1 Cyclobacteriaceae bacterium | reverse complement strand
CCGATTCTTACATTCTTCCATGAAGAAGCTGACCTTGTCTATGTTGCTTTGATTATGTGTAAGGACAGAAGCCATGTACTCGGCTGGATAGTTGGCTTTTAGGTAACCCGTATGGTAAGCCACTACCGAGTAGCATGTACTGTGAGATTTGTTAAAAGCGTAGGCTGCAAATGCCTCCCAGTCTTTCCAGATCTTTTCAAGTTTTTCCTCCGAGTGCCCATTGGCTTTTGCCCCTTCCACAAATTTGGGCTTCATCTTATCGAGCACCTCACGTTGCTTCTTACCCATAGCTTTTCGCAAAACATCCGCCTCGCCCTTAGTAAAGCCTGCAAGGCTCTGTGAAAGTAGCATCACCTGCTCCTGGTAGACCGTAATTCCGTAGGTCTCTGCCAGGTATTCTTCCATATCCGGAATGTCGTAGGAGATCTGTTCGGTTCCATGCTTTCTGGCAATGAAATTCGGAATGTACTCCATTGGCCCCGGACGATACAATGCATTCATGGCTATCAGATCACCAAAACGGTCCGGCTTCAAAGCTCGTAGGTGTTTTTGCATTCCGGGAGACTCAAACTGAAAGGTTCCGTTTGTTTCCCCTCGTTGATAGAGCTCATAGGTTTTTTGATCGTCCAAAGGAAGTTCATCAATGTCGATACTGATGCCATGCCTTTTTTCAATGTTCTCAACGGCTGTCTTGATGATTGAGAGCGTCTTTAGACCTAAAAAGTCCATTTTGAGCATCCCCGCGGATTCAACAACGCTGTTGTCAAATTGAGTGACCATCAAATCCGAATCTTTGGAGCGTGCCAGTGGCACAAAGTTGCTCATATCATCCGGTGTGATGATAACTCCACACGCATGAACGCCAGTATTCCTCAAAGAACCTTCTAATACGACTGCCTGGTTCAGCACCTGGGAGGGGAGGTCACTGCCTTTTTTGAGGTCTTCCAATTCTTTTACTTCTCCAAATACTGAATTGAAGTTAGCTCCAGGTCGCTCCGGAACAAGTTTCGCAATTGCGTCCGTCTCTGGTAGTGGGAGTTCCATTACTCTGCCTGCGTCTCGAATAGCAGATTTTGGCGCCATTGTACCATAAGTAATGATCTGGGCAACTTGATCTCCACCGTATTTTTCGATTACATAGTTGATCACCTTTTCTCGCCCTTCATTGTCAAAATCAATATCAATATCGGGAAGGGATACACGGTCAGGATTAAGAAAACGCTCAAACAGGAGATCATATGCTATGGGATCCACGTTCGTGATTCCTATGCAGTAAGCCACAACAGATCCTGCTGCGGATCCTCGACCGGGTCCAACGGAAACATCCATTTCCCTTGCTTTGGCTGTGAAATCCTGAACAATAAGGAAGTACCCGGGGTAGCCCGTATTTTCAATTGTTGCTAATTCGAAATCAATTCGTTCTTTAATTTCATCGGTAATTTGATCGTATCGTTTTTCTGCACCTTGATAGGTGAGGTGTCTTAAGTAAGCATTCTCTCCTCTGTTTCCATTGTCCTTTTCATCTTCCGGGTTCAAGAATTCATCTGGAATATCAAATTTGGGAAGTAGGACATCCCGCTCCAGGCTATACTCTTCGATTTTCTCAACAACTTCGGAAATGTTTTCAATTGCCTCTGGAATATCTCCAAAGGCTTCTTTCATTTCTTGCTGCGACTTGAAATAATAGTTCTCATTAGGAAGACCAGGCCGAAATCCTCTACCTCTTCCAATTGGAGTGCTTTGTTTCTCATTTTCTTTGATGCAAAGCAATACGTCATGCGCCTTTGCGTCTGCCTGATCCAGATAATAGTATTCATTGGATGCAATGAGCTTCACTTCGTGCTTCCGTCCAAACTCAACAAGGATCTCATTCAAACGATTTTCCTCTTCAAGATCATGACGATTGAGTTCAAGGTAAAAATCATCCTTGAACAGGTTTTTCCACCAAACGAGTGCCTCTTCAGCCTGGGTTTCACCCACGTTCAAAACAAGGTGAGGGATTTCTCCACCTAAACTGCCACTTAGTGCGATCAACCCTTCCGAGTACTTTTCAATAAGCTCTTTATCGATTCTTGGAAAAAGACCATAATTCCCCTCCTTGTATGCGATAGAGCTAAGCTTAATCAGGTTTTCGTATCCGGTTTTGTTTTTTGCTAACAAAATTTGGCGAAATCTCTTGTCAGGATTGTCTTTGGTAAACTGCAGCTTCAGACGCTCTTCAGCTACAAAAAATTCACATCCCACAATGGGCTTAATTCCCTCTTTAAGTGCTGCTCCAACAAACTTGAAGGCTCCGAACATATTGCCCAAATCAGTGAGAGCAACGGCAGGCATTTCGTATTCTTTAGCCTTGCTAATTATATCACCAACATCAGGGGTGGCTTGAAGAACTGAGTATTGAGAGTGTCCATGAAGGTGAGTAAATGCGCCTTTTATGTCTTCGGCGCTAACCAGCTGATCACCAATCTTACCTGTTGATTTCTCTCTGAGTGTTGCAAAGTTGGCATCATCTAGCTTAGGTGCTTCATAATCGATGGTACTCGGGTCTGTATCATCGATAGGTTTGATGATTGATCTTTTAAGACATTCGAAAAAAGCCTTAGCTGTAGCATCTACATCATAAGCAGCATCATGGGCATCACCAAACCCTTCACCAAAAAGTTTGGTATACAGCTCAATTAATTTGGGCTGCTTCAATTTGCCTCCAAGCCCACCTTCCAGTTGACAAAACTCTACTGTCTCTGTGGAAGTGTCAATGTTCTTAGCATCAACAAGTAAATTCTCATTGTCAGTTCTTAAATATTCGGCACCTATGATCTTGTTATCAAATTCGATGTTGTGGCCTACGAGGACTTCCGCTTTTCTTACATCTTCGCTGAATTTTTCTAGTACTTCACCAAGATCTTCACCAACCTCAAGTGCTCGCTTGGTGGAGATTCCATGAACTTTTTCTGCATTGAATGGGATGGTGAAACCTTCAGGCTTTACGATGTGATTTCCCGTAGAAAGAAGCTTGCCTTTATTATCATGTAGCTGCCAGGCAATTTGAACCAATCGGGGCCAATTGTCGAGATCTTCTACAGGTGCAGTTTTATTGTGTGGTAGCCCGGTAGTTTCAGTATCAAAGATTAAGTACATACGGATTGGCGTTAGCAATTAGCTGAACATTTGAAACAGCCATCAAAAGATATTACAAATAAAGAAAGAAGGACGTTCCTTTTTTGGCTTGTGGAAAAGTTGTGCATATGTAGTGTCATTCCATTCTGCCATCAGTCGAATCAGGGTGCAACTCTACATTTTTTGTTCGGTCTTTATATTAATCTTAATTGTAATTATTATGAAACTTAAAGCGCAACTACTTTTTCTCACCATATGTTCCTTTTATCTTACTTACGGACAATTCTCTGAAGCAACCTCCAAGTCGGAATCACTTTTAACAGAACTCTCCAAAACTTATCCGGGTTTGTCA
Source organism: Cyclobacteriaceae bacterium (assembly GCA_028279155.1). Lineage (GTDB taxonomy): Bacteria > Bacteroidota > Bacteroidia > Cytophagales > Cyclobacteriaceae > Ekhidna. Next base: position 184 of record JANQST010000083.1, on the reverse strand, counting down.
GCCGCTGTTGGGTACGGAAATGATATCATTTGGAAAATGGGCATCGGATATGCCGATGCGGCTAATCAGGTGTTCGTTGATCCATCCCATCAATTTAGGTACTATAGTTTATCAAAATCTATTACTGGGATGGCGTTGATCAAGCTTATTGCAGAAGGTAAGCTGGATATTGAAAAGTCTGTGA
>JANQST010000071.1 GCA_028279155.1 Cyclobacteriaceae bacterium | reverse complement strand
CGATGCGGATTACGCCAAGGGTGATAAGCGCATGTACACCGCTACCTCACGAAGAGCATTGGATAGTGCGATGCAAGGCATGACCAATGAAAATCACAGAATACTAACGGACCAGGGGCAGTTTGGCGATGCGTTCCGGTTTGGAAGCCGAACCGATACGGTCATCTTTTTCAAAGCCAAAGACAACATCGTTTATGATTCACAAAACTGGTCAGGCTCCATCTCCTTTTGGTTGAGCCTGGATCCCGGCACCGACCTTATGCCCGGCTACACTGACCCTATTCAAATCACGGATTCACGATGGAATGATGCCGGTATTTGGGTGGACTTTACCCGGGAAAACCCACGGGATTTCCGATTAGGCGTAATCGGCGACATGGCTTCCTGGAGCAAGGACACCGTTGATACGCCCTGGCCAGTAATGCAGGAGCAACGAATGGTCACCGTAAAGGAACCACCGTTTACCAGCACCAGCTGGACACACATCGGCATCACGTTCCGATCGCTTGGAACCGATCAGAGTGTATCCACCCTCTTTTTGAATGGTGAGAAAATTGGCACCATCAGTGGAATCAACGAACCTTTCACCTGGGAATACGACAAGGCGAACATCTACCTTGGTCTGGGCTTTATCGGCTCGGTGGACGAGGTTGCTATCTTCAACCGACCGCTGACAGATGAGGAGATCAAGGCTGTTTATGAGATGGAAGGTGGTGTTGGGGGGATTTTGTGATTTTTTGTAAGTCAATGAAATCAATTCTTTTTCTTTTAGTTCTGGCTCCTGCACTTGCCATATGTCAAGATGCGCAGGAACGTTTACTTTATATTATAGATTCTATCCCAGTAATAGAAGATCCTAAACCAGGCCATAGTCCAACCGAAGCTCAAATCGGAGATGTATCTGTCATCACCGATAAAAAGGTGATCAAGGATCAATTCGGGTATTCAAACATCGATAAAGTGATCTCAATAAGAACTAAAGCATTCCTAGAAAGAACCGATTCTGTTAAAAGAATTCCTACAACCAAATTGATGATTAAGAGAAATGGAACCTGGTTTCTAAAAGACTCAGACACCCCTTATACGGGGTATTTCATTGATTATTTTCTGAACGGAACAAAGGAAGGAGAAGGATATTTTGAAAATGGAAGAGCTAAAGGATTAAGAACTTCCTATTATTTAAATGGATACAAAAGATTTACCAGAAACTACCAAAACGGAATTGAAAATGGAGTCTCTACTGAATACTTTATGAATGGTAATGTTCGAATGGAAGGAACTACTAGAGGTGGTAAAGAGAATGGACTTTGGAAAGAATGGTACTCGACTGGACGGTTGAAGAGAGAACTCACATTTAGCGATGGAAATGTTGATGTTGCCAAGGAAGACAACAAATTCTACAACAAATTGACAAATGGCATAAATCAATCTGCAGCAGGCAACTACGATCTTGCCATTAAAACCCTAAGCAAAGCAGAGGAATTGAACTCAAAATACTCTGACCTCTATTTCCATCGAGGAACAGCATTCTTTATGCAATTCAAATTTGATCAGGCAATTGCGGATTACGACAAGGCACTAGCACTCGAGCCACTTTACAAAGAAGTTTTAACAAATCGCGCCTTCGCAAGAATCAGAAAACATGAGTTCAGAGATTCGAGAACTCTTTCCAAGACTAGCGGAACAACTGTAATTGCTACAAAAAGTGATACAACGATACCACCAAATGATGTTGAAAAGATTTGTTCAGATCTAAAACTGGGGATAGACCTTGGTGATATTTCTCCAATGATAATGGACGCTTTGACAAAGTACTGTAAGTAGTTACCCCACTAGCTCGAAAGTTACTTTCAGGCTTTAATTAACTTGACTAGAAACTAAGAATGGAATCAATTTCAGACATTATTGCCAACACAGATTGGAAAGCGGTTTTTGCAGGACTTGCAGTTGGTCTTGCTTCTCTATCTTTTATACTTACTCAAATATCAAATAGAAGGTCTAAGAAAGCTCAGCGAATTACTAATTTGCTTGGAGATAAGGAGACAGTTGCATTTGCTGCATTGAAACTGCTGGATAAGGGATTACCATCAAAAAAGAAAGATAGATTGATAGTAATCTCAGCAATACTTCAAGCTTGCTTGTTTGTCCGGTCTGACCGAGCAAGAGCTCTGCTTTTTAATGTAATAGAAAAATATCGCAACAGCCATAAAGATGAATTCGTGAAAAGAATGACTTCTATAGAAGAGAATTTCGACAATATGGAAGAATTCAAATTCGATAAAAAGGAACTTGATTTATCTAGTGGTAGACTCAGAATAAATGCCACAAAGAAGGTCATTAATAATCTAAAGGAAACCAAACATCGCTAGCGAGAGCATTTTGCTCGTGCTAAATATAAACATAGGTACGAGCTACGAGCTCGCACCAGCAAAGGGGATTTTGTGAGGATAGATCACTTCTGTCACTCATCCTGATTCCGTAGGAATCTTCCCTCTCTTTCAAGAGAGGGTCAGGAAGAGTTCATATTTGGATTCCCCTGCAAAATCTGCGAGATTAGTGTAGCATACCTTTATTCTAAAAAGTCATTTGTACGTTGTTTCTGGTCGTCAAATGATATGAGCAAGATGCGCTTACATTAATTGGTTTTCATTGACTAGGCTATGAAGAAGATCCTGGAAATTTTGAGACTTAAATGGGCTGAGTATTTGCTAGAGATTATTGTGATCGTCTTAGGAATCTTAGGCGCGTTAATGCTTGACAATTGGAACGAAGATCGAAAATCGTTTAAGCTTGAAACCGAAATGTTAATGGAGCTCAAAGACGGTTTGGAGGAGGATACGGCCCATCTTAAATCTTCCTTGCGTTTACATTCCGGGACTTTACAAAAACAAGTTGCTTTGTTGGATTGGCTAGCAAGCGACTTACCTTATCATGATACGCTATCAATTCATTTTGCAAGGGTTGCTAGCACGACTATTTTTTCACCTACAGAAGGAC
>JANQST010000064.1 GCA_028279155.1 Cyclobacteriaceae bacterium | reverse complement strand
AAAGAATCAATAAAGCGTTGGTTAAGCATTTGAACTAGCCTTGTTCTCCATTACTTTTGAGCTCAATTAGAAATCAGATATTCACCTGTATCACGTTCTTCATTAAATAAATAACACATCCGCTACTTTGGCCAGGAATACATACAAGACTAAATCTGCAAAAAAAGAAAAGCCAACCATCAAATTCACTTTTTTGAAGGACAGGAAATTCCACCTCTTTGTTGGGTTTTTCTTACTTCTTGCATCGATTTTTCTTGCGGTATCTTTTGTATCCTATCTTAACAATGGCCCTGCCGATCAGAGTGTCGTCAAAGCTTTTCTCGAAACCAATGTCAAAGAATCCGGTCGGGAAGTCCTTAACTCGTTTGGATTGATTGGAGCCATATCAGCTCATTACTTCATATTCCTTTGGTTTGGGATTGCAGCACTACTTATACCTCTCTTTTTCTTTATCGCAGGCTATCGGATTGTATGGCAAAAAACAATTGTCCCGGTCAACAGGGCATTTAATTTCACCGTTTTCTATCTGATCTGGACCAGTCTACTCATGGGCTACTTTCTCATCCAGAATGAAGAAACAACATTTTGGGGATTTCTATCGGGGGGTATTGGGTTTGAATTAGCGATCATTCTTGAAAGCTTGATGGGATGGGGAGCATTACTCTTCATCATCTTCCTGTTCCTTGTCTTCAACATGTATTTTTTCAACATCACGAAACTTCCGGCTCTTAACAATCTGGGAGATTATGTGATTGCCTATTTCCAGGGATTAAAAGACGCTTTACCAAAAAAGAAAGAACCTGAACCAGATATCTCATCGGTTATTGAAAAAGTGAAGATGGAAGTTGAGGAAGAAGACAATTCGAAAGACGAATCAGAAACCTGGGTAGTAAAGAAAGTTCCTCCTAAAAAAACGGACAACACACCCAAATCTGATCCGGAATTTACGATTGATCTGCCACCGGTGACTGAGGAAAAAGAACCGGAACCAATCGCAGAGGTGATCGAAAAAGCAGACCTTCCAATCAAAGAAGCACCTGTTGAAAAAAAGCCGGCTAAAAAAGAAGAGGAAGAGCCAATATTTGAAGTCGAAGAAAAAATTGAGGAAGCAACAACCGAGGAGCAAATAAACTATGATCCAACGCTTGATCTTCCTAGTTACAAATTTCCTACTCCTTCCCTACTCACCGAATATCCAGACAAAAACGTTCAGGTGACTAAAGATGAGCTAGAACAAAACAAGGATCGGATAATTGAGACCCTGGTCAACTTCAAGATTGGTATTTCGAGCATCAAAGCAACAATTGGTCCAACGGTAACTCTTTATGAAATAATCCCTGAAGCGGGTGTCAAGATCTCCAAGATCAAAAACCTGGAAGATGATATTGCTCTGAGTTTAGCTGCACTTGGAATCAGGATCATTGCACCAATTCCTGGAAAAGGAACCATTGGTATTGAGGTTCCAAACAAGAATCGAGAAATGGTAGATGCCAGATCAGTCATAACCACGAGCAAATTCATGGAAAGCAAGATGGAGCTTCCTGTGGTACTTGGAAAAACCATCTCCAATGAGGTTTATGTTACTGATTTAAGCAAAATGCCTCACCTCTTGATGGCTGGTGCAACAGGTCAGGGTAAATCTGTTGGCCTAAATATCATGCTTACGTCGCTACTCTATAAAAAGCATCCATCCCAGTTAAAGTTTGTATTAGTTGATCCTAAAAAGGTAGAACTGACACTTTTCAATAAGATTGAACGACACTTTCTTGCGATGCTTCCGGATTCTGAAGAAGCAATCATCACCGATACCAAAAAAGTGGTCAATACACTCAACTCATTGTGTATTGAGATGGACTCAAGATATGACCTGCTCAAACTTGCCAGTTGCAGGAACCTTAAAGAATACAACAAGAAATTTGTTGAACGAAAACTTAATCCAAACAAAGGTCATCGATATCTTCCATACATTGTTCTTGTTATAGATGAACTGGCGGACTTAATGATGACTGCCGGTAAAGAAATTGAAGCTCCTATCGCACGGCTGGCTCAGCTGGCACGAGCAATTGGAATTCACCTTATTGTGGCCACTCAACGACCATCTGTCAACGTAATTACCGGTGTCATCAAAGCGAATTTCCCGGCAAGACTATCTTTTAGAGTTACATCTAAAATTGACTCCAGAACAATTCTGGATACCGGAGGTGCTGATCAATTAGTAGGGATGGGAGACATGCTCCTATCAACTGGGTCTGACATTACAAGACTACAGTGTGCATTTGTTGATACTCCTGAGGTAGAAAAAATCTGTGAATTTATTGGAGACCAAAGAGGATACACTACAGCCTATATGCTTCCAGAATACGTTGGAGAAGAAGAAAGTGGCATTGGAGATGTTGACCTTTCTGATCGTGACGCACTTTTCGCAGATGCCGCACGACTTATTGTCATGCATCAACAAGGAAGTACCTCATTGATTCAGCGAAAAATGAAACTGGGATACAACCGCGCAGGAAGGCTTATTGACCAATTAGAAGCTGCTGGGATAGTTGGAGCTTTTGAAGGAAGCAAGGCCCGAGAAGTTTTAATTCCCGACGAACACAGTTTGGAACAGTTATTGACAGAGCTAGAAAATAAATATTGAAGTTAGAATTTTGAGACGATGAAAACCCTATTTTTAGTTACCCTATTTACCATTAGTACAACAATCGTTGCACAATACGATCCGGAAGCCCTCGCGGTTCTTGATGCAATGAGTGAAAAATACAAGAAAGCAGAAGCTTTCAAAGCCACGTTCAATCAGCAGTTAACAAACAAAGAAGCTGGACTAGACGAATCCTTTTCGATGGAAATCACAGTGAAAGGAGACAAATTCGTTCTGGATGTGTCAGGCCAGAAAATTTTCAATAATGGAACAGATGTTTACACGTATAGTGAAGAATTGGCAGAAGTAACTATTAGCTCTTATGATCCGTCAGAACAAGAAATCAATCTTGGGAATGTGTACGATCTATATAAAGAGGGATTCAAGTACGCATTGATCTCGAAAATGGCAAATGGAGTACGAGTAGTTGAACTAGACCCTGAAAGCCGTGAAAAATCTTATTTCAAGATTAGAATGAATATCAACAGCAAGGATGAAATTGAGTCATTCATCGTTTTTGAAAGAACTGGCAACATCTATACCTATTCCATTGAAGGATTCGAAGAAATTTCCGTTGAGGACAGTTTTTTCACTTTTGATACTTCTAAGTACCCAAATGTGGAAGTGATCGATTTTCGCTAAATAGAGACAATCTCAAATAAAAAGATACCTTTGCGGCACATTCAGATTAACTGAATGCTTATTTTTTTTATTTTTTTAATTGTATTAATGAACATTTTCGTAGCTAAGCTTAACTATGCAACTTCAGAAGACGCATTGAGAAGCGCATTTGAGGAATTCGGCACTGTCGATTCCGCTAAAATTATTATGGATCGTGACACTCAGCGATCAAAAGGATTCGGGTTTGTAGAAATGCCGAATGACGATGAAGCAAATCAAGCTATTTCTAGCCTGAATGAAACTGAAATTGACGGCAGAACTATTGTTGTCAAAGTAGCAAATTCAAGAGACTAAGAAATCTAATTATTATATTGCTCATGTGAATTATTTTCACATGAGCTTTGTTTTTTCTTATTAAATTATCTGAAATTCAGATTTAAACAGAATATATTTTGGCAAGACCCGCAACTACTCCGGTAAAACTAAAAGATGGTTATTATATCGAACTTCGTCACAAAGGTGAGCGAAAAGGTATAAAATTGAGAAGCGAGACAATTCCGGAGCTTCATCAATCCATCAAAAAGTATGAGAAATTATACGACATCCATTTCTATGGTGAAGTTAAAAAAGGCAAAGTCGTAAACGATAAACTGCCAGAACTTAAATAGGAAATTTCCGAATAAGCAAAAACACATACGTTGAGGGAAATTATTATCTTCACGCAACCCTAAACCCTCACCTATGACTCGACTTCAACTCTATGATAAAATAAGGGATAAAGAATCATTCCTTTGCGTGGGGCTTGATACCGATATAGCAAAAATCCCAAAACACCTTCTCAAAGAAGACGATCCGATATTCTCATTCAACAAGCAGATCATTGATGCTACTCATCAATATGCGGTCGCTTATAAACCCAATATTGCCTTTTATGAAGCCCAAGGAACGAAAGGCTGGGAATCGTTGGAAAAAACGATGGATTACATCCCGGACAACATCTTCAAAATAGCTGATGCAAAACGTGCGGATATAGGCAATACATCAGCGATGTACGCCAAAGCTTTCTTTGAAAGAATGAACTTTGATGCAATCACTGTCTCACCCTATATGGGACATGATTCAATTAAACCTTTTTTGGAATTTGAACGCAAGTGGGTCATTATTTTGGCCGCTACTTCAAATTCCGGTTCACTTGATTTTCAGCATCTGTTGGTAGAAGACGGAAGTGAAAGCTTGCACGAACGAGTAATCAGAAAAAGCTCTGAATGGGGCAATAAGAACAACACCATGTTTGTTGTGGGAGCAACGCGTGTTGAATCGTTGGTTAATATCAGACGTCTGATCCCAGATCATTTCTTGCTTATTCCAGGTGTTGGAGCTCAAGGTGGTGATCTTCATTCAGTTTGCCACTATGGGATGAACTCAAGATGCGGACTTATCGTCAATGCCTCAAGATCCATACTTTATGCTGACTCCTCACCCAATTTTGCCGAAGCTGCTGGTACTGAAGCAAAAAAATTACAGGTGCAGTTGGCGCAATACCTCCAAAACATGTAGAGACTTTCTATCTTGGTGGAGATGGACGAAATGTTTCTTCACTACATATGGAAATTTCAAAAACTCAGTGGTAAACTGAAAACAACTTGTGGCCAAGCGATTATTGTAATCAGCCCAGGAAACCACAATCACAACTCAGGACCAGATTTCGAAGAAGCAAGAATAAAGATCTCTGATATCGAGTGGGCGGGAAAAATTGAAATTCATATCAATTCTTCTGACTGGCATGTACACAATCATCATACTGACAAGGCTTATGAAAGTGTGATCCTCCATATTGTGTGGAATCATGACAATGAAGTATTGTTGGACGGAACACCCATACCCACTCTTGAGGTCAAAGATTTAATTGATAAAAGTGAATACAAAAAATACCAGGTGTTCATTAATCAAAACAAGGATATTCTTTGCCAGGATCAACTACTCAACGTATCCACACTAAGTTTTACCAACCTTCTGGACCGAATGATGGTTGAGCGATTGGAACAAAAAGCTGAAGAAATTCTTGAATTGGTCAATTCAAAAAATTCTGATTGGGAAGAAGTAACTTATCTGAGCCTTGCAAAGAATTTTGGTTTCTCGGTAAACAAGGATCCATTTTTTAATATGGCCTCAAGTATACCCTATAAAGTTATTTCCAAAAACAATAGCCATGCGAACAGAATAGAGGCATTGATTTTTGGACAGGCTGGTTTTCTTGAAGGTGTAATCGATGATTACCATCAAGAGCTAAAAAAGGAGTATCAATTTCTGATGAGCAAGTTCAATTTGCAAAGTAAGATGGAAAGATCCATGTGGAAATTTGGCCGAATGCGACCATCCAATTTTCCATCTGTTAGACTCGCACAGTTTGCAGCTTTGATTCACAAAAACGACCATCTGTTTTCCAAATTGACTGAAATTGAGGATCCAAATGAAATTCTTGCACAATTTGAATTTAAAGTGAGTGATTATTGGGTTCACCATTATGATTTTGAAAAGGCTCGAAATAAGAAAGGTGGAAACATGGGAAGGGCTAGCGTTGATAATTTGATCATCAATACAATAGCACCATTGCTGAGTGCATATAGCATATATTCGGACAATAGTTTTTTTATGGATAAGGCGATTCGTCTTTTGGAAGTTCTATCAGCCGAAAGCAACAGCATCACAAAAAAATGGACCGCTGTAGACCGGGAACCCAAAAGTGCTTTCGATTCTCAATCTCTAATTGGTCTTTATAAGAATTATTGCTCGAAAAGGAGATGCCTTGATTGCAGTATTGGAGTGGAGATCCTGGGAAGATGATAGCATGGATTTCAAATATCATTTTTCTGGGAGTTATGGCTTGGTTCCTTTTTAAGCATTCCCGTTCCGATGTATCAGCTCCCATCTTTGTTTCTGCTTTAACTTTTCGTTTACTAGCAGGAATATCCACTGGCTTAATATTCTATCAATTGTACCCTGGAGGAGACAGTTTTAGTTTTTACCAAACTAGCTTGTTGGTACTAGAAGAAAATTCATACTGGTCAATAATTACAGGAAATTTTGACCCGGGTGTCTATGAAAACAAACCCCGTGTTATCTTTTTTATACAGATCCTATCTGGCTTCTTATATCTTTCAGGTGGATCCTATTGGATAGCAATTCTCTACTTTTCACTTATAAGTTTCGCCGCATCTTTATACTTCGTTGCCCAATTCAAAAGGTTATTTCACACACTTAAATTAGTTGCGATTGCTTGTTTTCTATTTCTTCCTTCGGTTCTCTTCTGGTCATCAGGCATTCTGAAAGACACCATTTCTTATAGTGCATTCATAATTACTGTGATTCTTGTTCTAAAATTTTACAAGGAAACCAAGTTCAGCTTATTGGAAATTCTGCTGGGAATTGCATCACTCCTAGTATTACTAAAGATCAAGCATTACCTCCTGATCATTTCCCTGATGTTTGCTGGATTAGTTATCAGTATCTATTTACTAAAAAGACTTGGCCGACAGTTGAGGTGGCCTGTTTCTATCATCACAATGGTCGTTTTTCTTGGGTTAACACAGTTTGTTCATCCATACCTGACGATTTCCAGAATTCCGCAAACCATTTATAAGAACAACAATACCATAACAGAACGAACAAGCATTGACAATCAATTGAATATTGTACTTGAGAAACCAAACTGGGAGTCTGTCCTTACTGAAGTCCCCAAGTCATTATACATAGGACTATTTCGCCCTTCAGTTTTTGACAAAACTCCAATCGTTGGAATTGGACACAAAATCGAAAATTTCCTTCTTGCCTGTCTTGGATTTTTCACCCTTCTGGTATCGATCAAAGAAAAACCTAGAATTAACTGGCATTTAATTATTCCCTCAATCATTTGCATAGCAACATTAGCAACACTTATGGCCATGACCACCCCTAACCTGGGAACCCTTGTACGATATCGAAATGCCTATTTACCATTTCTTTTTCTACTCTTCAGTATCCTGCCTTTTCAGTATCTAACTTCAAAATCGAACTGAGAATCGCTACTTTTGCGCCTTATTAAAAATTGATGGAAAAACCAGTAATCATATTCGGATCGACAGGCCTTGCTAAAGCCGCACTTGAAATATTCAATAGCAATGGTATTGTAGTATATGGTTTTCTTGATGATGACAAGAAAACTCACAATGAAGAGATCAATAGTGTGTCTGTCTTGGGATCAACTGATGATCATGGATTCTTGAAACAGATTGGTCAAAAATGCGAAGCCTTTGTCGCTACCGACGATAACAAACTACGAAAAAAATATGTGGACTACTTAGTGGAAACGCGTAAGGTGATGCCAATGAATGCGGTACACCAGTCCGCCACCATTTCAGAATCTTGCAGCATCGGACATGGCAATTTCATTAATGCCGGCGCAATTCTTTCCAACGATTCAGAAATTGGTCAGCACAATGTGATTAACTCCAGAGTTCTGATAGAACAGGAAGTTTCCATCGCTGATTTTGTACAAATTGGGGCTGGGAGTATTATCAATTCAGGAGTTAAAATAGAAGAAGGAGCATTTATCGGTTCAGGTGTAACGATCGTATCCGGAGTCACTATTGGAAAAAATGCCCGGATTGGAGCAGGCTCCGTTGTTGTTGGGAATGTAGAGAAAGATCAGACTGTTTTTGGAAATCCAGCAG
>JANQST010000057.1 GCA_028279155.1 Cyclobacteriaceae bacterium | reverse complement strand
TTGAAAAAAACCAAACGAGGCAGCAACGGATAACTAGGACATTGCAAAGCCTCAAATCCTTCTTTAATTATTCCAGGGCAAAATTTATTTTCATAGCTGGTGATGACATGTATGATGCATCGATTGCAGATGCATCGAACAACAGAGAACATTCCATTGACCGGCTTTTTAACAAAGTTTTCTATATCCCAAGTTTCTATTCGGACGATTCGGATAACCGTAAGTCCAATATCAACTCCATGACGGAATCGTATGTTTGTCAGTTTTTGATTTCAAACAACCAGCTCAAAGAACTGATAAGTAACAAGAACCAAGCTGCAGAAAGTGGGAAATATCATGAATACGATGAATTGAAGAGTGAGAGTGAACGGCTGAAATACACAAATCTGGAAAATTACTACAGTCTCTTTTTTCCTGAAGAGGAGAACAGTAGTAGGATTGTGGTGACAGGCAGTGAATATGAGGATCCTCAGAAGGAAGTGAAAACTGCCAATCTCGCCAGAGTGAAGGCATTGTATACACTCAAGAATTTTATTACTTATCTGGCGTATCAAAGTAACGGATCACCAAAGAAGATCTCCTCACTTTTTGAGCAGTACATCACACATCCCAGCAATCATCGAGATGATCATTCTCGCTTTTTTGTAAAAAATTGTGAGAAGGATGGATTGAACGGTTTGCTGAAACCGGATTGCCTTTTCCTTAGATTTACAGAAGAGGATCAGTACAAATTTGGGTTGATCAACTATCTGATTACGCCCTTTGTAATTAGTCAGAGGAGGTATTTGGGTTCATTTGGTGATAAGCTGCTTGTGTCTACCTCGTTTATCGTAGATCACCTCTACAAGTACCACGACAATGCTTTTTCATGGAAAACTTTGGAGTTAACTCCAGAAATAATATCGGTTAGCAAGGCCCCACAGCTTCGCGGTTTTATTAAGGACATTATGTTCCACTTTTCACGTACACATATCGATCGCATTGCAAGCGGTCTTTTTGACTTTAAGTTCATTGGAAAGGTGCGGAATGAGATAAGATACCTGTCGAAGGTTTCAGATTTGGAAGCTGCAGCATTCAATTTTACTTTGGACGAGAGTAAGGAAACTAAAATACACTACAAGAGTAAGCTGGATGCGCTTCGTGTTGTTTACAAGGGAGAGAGAAATGACCATCAAAATAGTCAACGGTTTGTGCACTCTCTCACTTTTGCCAACATGGTGTTGGGTGATTTGGAATACTATGATCAGGAGTATGATAACGCTATTCTCTATTATCTCGATGCCCTACAGGAACTCCGGTATTTAGAGAAGGAGAAGAATGAGAACTACGTGTATAACAAAATGGTTTTTCTTCGGAACTCACTGAAGCTGGGGCTCGCTTTTGAAAAGCAAAACAACTACGATTCTGCACTTATGACCTATGAGCGTCTTAAGCAGGAAATTCTCAATTTGAGAAATATCAATACCAAAGATCTTGACTTTGTAGAATTTAGTCTGACCCTTGATAAAGCTCCTGGATATATAATGGAGCAGATTGAAAAAGTTGGAGCTACAAGGTTGTTAAGTGCATTCATCCGCGACGATAACGGGGATAACTCTCCAGATTTATGGGAAAAGTTCGAAGACCATCTTCTTCAGGAGGAGTTGGCGGGTGATGACAATTGGGATGAGTGGCAGCAGCAGATTACAAAGGGAGTCATATCAAGGGAGTACATGATCTTGTTTTTTCTGTTCCGGAGGTTGTTTGCGAAAGGTCAGCAAATAACTGTCATTCACGATTTGAATGGTCATTTCTTCAGTTTTCACGGAAATCACTTTTTTCGAACTTACTTTTCGGATCAGAAGTCAGATTCAAAAAGCATCTTAATTGATCGTAAATTATTTGCTTTTGAAAACCTGCGGTTGTTCTACCAACCCATCATCGCTTCACTTTCGCTGTTGGAAAAAGATGGGATCAACTCGGTTCGGAGCTCAAACATATCTTCCGCACTACAGTCCTTTGATTTCATCTCCCGTATGATCAACACTAACCGACCGTATATGATCGAAGTTGAGTTTCTTAACAAAATTGGAGATTTGTTGTACTTCAAGAACGGAATCTCTAAGAGTCTTGTCCTGAATTCTTCCAAGAGGTTCAAATCCAAGGCAGACATTGCTGAAACCCTTGGATTAAGCATTGAGGCAGCGGAAAGAGACTATAATATGCCAATTCAGGGAACGATGTTCTATTTGCTTGCAATTGAGGCATACTGGAATGGATTAAAAAGAGAAGAAGGCCAGGTGAATCTTTACGACGGAGAAGAAGGAGAACATGGCTTCTATTTCCAGCGACTAATGGAGATAGAAGGAGGTATGGGTATTGAAAATATCCAAGGTGACAAAGTCACAAGTGATGATGGAGAGGACAAAAGTGATACGGATGAAGTGAACACCGAAAATAGTAATGGTGACAGTAGCAGTAAACCGAGTGAGTCCAAAAAGAAAAACGGTGTCTCAGAGAAAGATATTGAGTCTAACATTCTTACGGATGGTATAGAAGCTAGTATTAATAGTGCACTTGAATACATACTTGATGGAGTAGCTTCTCCAAAGAATCCCAACCCCAGATCCATCGAGTTGAATACCCTGGCGAACTGTTATTCCGACATGGGGAATGCCATTCTCTCGTCGGTTTCGCTCGATAAAGAATATTGGGGTATTGAAAAAGCTGTTGTGAAACTTGAATCACTCGTTGTGATGGTAGAAGACCTAGGTCATGTACTCTATCCTAGACGTTTGAAGAACGATCCTAGGAGAAGCGAAATAACTGTAGAAGAAATAAAAGATAAGTTGATTGCAAAACTTAAATCGAATGCATACTCTTTTGAATCTGTAGTTGCTTTTTACATGATTAGTTCTGCGCTCTACTACAAGACTTACAAAATGCTGAAGAGCGCTTTTCAGTTGCAGAAGATCATCACGCTGATTGATGATTATCTCTTTATCTCCAAACTGATGAATGAAATCGGAGCGAGTAAGACAGATGATAAGCAAGACAAGTCTGAAGAAAAGACAGGTGAGAAGGGCAAAGTCGACTATGCTGAAAAAGCAAAGGAGCTGTTTCAAAAAATTGATGAGTTGCTGGTGATTCCTTTCAACCACCAGGTAAACAGAGCTTATCAGGATGCAACATGGCAAGATATGGTGGGCTATAAAAATTCTGCGGGACTGACGAAGGAGTCTAGGGCTACAGAAGCGCAGGAATCTCAGCAATTGATTGAGGCTTACGTTTCAAGGCAAAATTTCCAACAGAAACCAGGCAAAGGTGAAGAAGGTGAACTTAGCTTCGAAGAGGTTCAGCAAAAGATAAGAGATTATAACTGGAAGGATGGGAAGCCTATCGAGCCACTGATAGATTTTGAGTTTTACAAAAACTCCAGTATTGCTGCAGAACATAAGGAAGTACATCTGCTGGCGGAGAAGATCAAAATCAGGTTGGGATTGGATGAAACTACTAAGGGAGAACACGAGGCGTTTTATAAGAGCATGTCTTCTCACCCTTACGTTGACGTCTCGAACCAGGTAAACAGAATTCACGAGCTCTCATTAAGAGGTTTGAAACTGGAAGAATTCTATCGCAAAAAACACAAAAATGCACTGGAACCAAGGCAGAAAAAGAAAAGATCAAATGCTAAACCACTGAGCCGTTTGTCTGAAGCTTGGCTGATAGAAAGGAGGGAGATTACTAAGGCTTATGTCGATAATAACCGCTCAAATCTGCTTGAGCTTTTTGTGGATGCCATTTTTGGCTACAACGAGATCATCTCGAAACTCAACGTAATGGAGCCAGGCTTCCAAATACCTAACATCTATTTTGGAATCTCACACAGAAACCTCTCCCTGTGGCTGGAAAGGCTGGAATGGATGCCGTCAGATTTCCAAAGAGATGTTCATACCTATTTGGAGAAGCTCACTAACATCAGTGACAGGGATTTCCTCAGCAAACAATACCAATGGGCCAAGGCAAAGTATCATTTTGTAGCTGCATTGCAAACGCATATAGGCATGGACCCTTACACTCACACGATCAATCATATGTATTATCTTGATGACGATTTCAATGATGATCAAGAGCATTTTTATGCAGCACAGGAACGTTTTCATATTAATAGTGGACTGCTTAGAAAGTTGAATGCTGGTTTTGATCAACAACTCGAATATGCCAGCCGCTTTTTTGGCAAGGACTTCTACTCTACTGATTTTATTGGCAATCCGGATGTTCCTAATCAAGAGGATGAACAATAAGATTCTACGTCAAACGTCTTTGAAATGAACCGTTGATAAGAATTGAAATGTCAAGAATCCAATTCAATGAAATAATTCGTTGCGTTCTAATAGGACATGTTGATACAGTTTGTGACAATTGATATGAGGATCATGATATGGAGCTAGTAAAGCGAATCGAGATTCATTATTAATGAAAGCGACTCACTTCCAGTTCTACTTATTTTTAAATTGTGTCTCTACCTTCCATACCTCTATACTCGTCCATTGACGAATACAACCTTAAAATAGGTATTGGCTCTCCTCGCTACAAGGATTTTGACATCAGAGACTTTGAGAACAATATGAAAACTGTTCGACTCAAAATGCCACCTTTCAGAGTCCCTTTTTTTCAGGTGGCTCTGGTCGAATCAGGCAGCGGTGAAGTTAGTGCAGATGGTCAGCAATATGATTTGGACAAATTCACACTCTTCTTCAATCAGCCAAATCAAATTCTATATTGGGATGTGCCTAATGATTGGAAAGGATACTATGTATGCATTGACGAAAGTTTCTACACTGTCAGACTGGATGCCTATCCCAGACTGTATGATTTCCCTTTTTTTAAGACATACCAACCAGGCATTCACCTCGCCAGGGGAGAAGCTGAAATGATGTTGGAGATTATGTCAAAAATGCATGAGGAATACACCAATCCTACTCCTTATAATCTTCCTATTATCAAATCCCTGCTGAGCACTGTGCTTTCTTACTGTATTCGATTCTATGAGCGAGCATTTCATGACCATACTTCAAAAAAGAATTTTGATAGTGTAAGTGAGAGATTCAAAGAAGCTGTTCATAATCATCTAAATGAGTTGGTTCTTAATCTCGCGGCAGAATCTAAATCAGTAAGCTCTTTTTCCGATGACTTAGCAATTACTTCCAGCCACCTTTCTGAAACTGTAAAAAAGGAGCTTGGCCAAACTCCTACTGAGTACATCAACGAGCAAATTGTGAAGGAAGCTCAAAAACTCTTGAGATCGACTGACCTCCAAATAAAGGAAATCGCATATTTATTGAAGTTCAAAGACACGTCATATTTTGGGCGCTTATTCCGAAAAATATGCGGTCAGACCCCCGCTCAGTATCGTAGCCAGAACACCTAAATCCAAAGTCCCCAACCAAGTGCCATCGGTGCCAAAATGAGTACCATTCTACGATCGTTCATCAAGTGTTCTTTGTAGTGTTGAAAATGAAAAACATAATGAAAACGCTAATAACACTTATTGGACTGTTGGCAACGCTTTCGGTTCAATCTCAAAAATCAAAGAACATGGAACAAGAGAAAAATGCAATTCAAAGTGTGGTTACGAAGGTGTTTGTGGCTACTGATAGTAGAGATTGGGAAAGTGTCGAAGAGGCCTTTGATAAGCAAGTACTACTAGACTACACGTCAATGGCTGGGGGAGAGCCTTCTCAGCTTACACCAAGTCAAATCACAGATAGTTGGAAAACAATCTTGCCTGGTTTTGACCATACACATCATGCTCTAAGCAATTTTAGTGTTAGTGTTGGAGACAGTGAAGCAACTGTTACGCATTACGGTAATGCTGACCATTTCATTGACCTGAATAATGCTGAAGATGTTTGGACAGTAGTTGGTACATACGATCACCATCTTGTGAAAACTGCAGCTGGCTGGAAGATAGATCAAATGAAATTCAACCTAAAGTATATGGATGGGAACATGGATTTACCTCGTATTGCGCAGGGTAGAGTAAAGGGGATTCAGCCTGTGTATAAAAGCACGGCACAGCAAAACAAGGAAACAGTTAAGCTCTTCTTTCAATTACTTGAAAAAGAAGACATCGCATCTTTCATTGATCTTTTTGACGAGAACGGCCGTCAGGTTAATCCCTATGCCTCCGGACTGTTTCCAAACGGGGCCAATGGAAAGGAAGAGTTGACCACCTATTGGTCTCCAGTACCATCCAATTTTGACGGTATGCAATTTCCTATTGAAGAAATCTATGCTATGGAAGACCCTTCCATGGTATTTGTGAAATACCTGGGTAAAATCAAATTGAAAAATGATGCTGGGTGGTACGAAAACAACTATTACTCAACCTTCAAATTCGATGATCAAGGCAAAATTTTGGAGTACGTTGAAATATTTAATCCGATCGTGGCTGCTCGCGGTTTCGGAATGTTAGACCAAATCAAATGAGCATAATGCTACCTTAACAATTTAAACTATAAGACAATGAAGAAATATATAACATGGCTATTTAACCTACTAATTATTACTGCTTGTTCAAATGAAAAGAAATCTGGCACAGCAAACTCAAATCAGGAACCCTCTAAAGATAAAACTGTGGAAAAAGTAAATTTTGAAAGTGAAGGTGCTAACCTAGTTGGTAACCTCTATTATCCTTCAAACTATGAAGAAGGAAAAAAGTATAGTGCACTTGTCATATCGGGGAGCTGGACAACGGTCAAGGAACAAATGGCTGGGCTTTATGCACAGAAATTAGCAGGTGAAGGGTTCATCACACTAGCTTTTGATTTCAGAAATTTCGGTGAAAGTGGTGGAGAACCACGTTTCTATGAAAGTCCATCATTGAAAAAAGTAGATGTTCAGAATGCCGTTACTTTTCTTTCAGAAGTTGAATCAGTAGATAATTCAAAAATAGGTGCTTTTGGAGTATGTGCTGGGGCAATGTACACGCTAATGGCAGCCTCAGAGGACTCAAGGATTAAATCTGTTGTAACTACCGCTTCATGGTTGCATGATGCTGAAGCCGTCAAGTTATTCTATGGAGGTGAAGAAGGTGTCAATGCAAAAGTGGAAGCTGCTAGAAACGCGAAGAAACAGTATACTGAAACAGGAGAGGTACAGTACATACCAGCCATCTCAACTGAAGATGAATCAGCAGCAATGTATGGTCCTTATGATTACTATCTAAACCCTGAAAGAGGAGCTATTGAACAATGGAGCAACGATAAGTTTGCTGTCATGTCATGGGAAGATTGGTTAACGACTGACCCGATGCCTACAGCTGAGCATATAACAGTGCCAACACTAATGATTCACTCCGATGGAGCAGTATTACCTCAATACACAAAGAATTATTTTGAGAGAATAGGGAGCTCGGACAAAGAGTTACATTGGATGGAGACAGAGTTGGAATCTCCCTTTCACCAATTCAATTATTATGATCAGGATGCTGAAGTTGAAGAATCTGTGACAAAGGCTTCGGCTTGGTTTAGAAGTAAGATGTAAAGCGATTCCACCTAAAGATCATCAAACAATGACAATTTCCCTTCATGTGTTAAGTATGGAGGGTTTGTGTCTTAATCCCTCCCGTACTACTTGTGAATTTTGAAGGGGTATGAATTACTCTCCCATGCCCTCAATTGTGTTTGTGAATTGATTTTAATGCTCGTTTTAAACGTTTTTCTAGGTTGACCCATACCGAATGCCCCCAAAGAAGATTCTTTGAACAGGATAATCAAACCATTTTCATCTCCTAACGCTGAGAAGTTTTTAGAAGAACCATAATACTGTTCAATTCCCATATTTTCAACAAGATTCTCGGAGGTATTGAGAACATCATTAACCACGAGGCCTATCTCACTAATACATTGGAAGTCGTTCGGGCTAAAATTTTTTTTAGATGGGTTATTCAATGTATGTCGGGCAATATATTCCACAACATTACCGGCAGGATCAAAGAAAAACAGCGAATGAGCATCCCAATGTCTAAAGTGTACAATGTTGCTACTCTTGTATTCAGGGTCGTTAAGATGATTGGGAGGTTCGATAAATTCGGAAATGGAGCTGTGCCAACTCTCGGCTTCTTTTATTTTGTTTTCAGGTATATTGAATGCAAAATGGTAGAATGGAGCGATCTCCTCTGAAGTTTTGTTGAATACTAACTGGGAATGACCTACTTTGAATTTTACAGTGTTCCTGCCAGATTCAACAACCTTAAGCTTCATTTTCCTTCCATAAAATTCTATTAGTGTTTCAACATCTGCATTTGTGTCCAGTTCAACCAGATCAATTAAATGTGGCGTTTCACCATTGTTAAGAAGATCGTTCGCCAGGGTCAGACCATGATGTGATAAGAAGAACGAGGAAGCCAGTGCAGTTGACTTCATGAATTTTCTACGTTTCATCGGTATGTAATTTTGGAAATTACATTTAAGAATACGGAATCAGATCTTTGAATGCTATAAAAATTATAATCCTTATGAGTTTGAAGTTCTCATTTCAGCTATCACTTTCAATTTGTCTAAGCTTTCTTTTTCCCCCTTCTTCTATTTGCCATCTCACGCATTGTTAGTTCAATAGCCCCATACTTTACGGCAAGTTTTCGCATAGATACAGGTATGTCGAAATGCTCTAGATCAGTTTCAGGGAATTGAATCCATTTCTTATCAATTCCAATCTTATTGGCCATATCCAAAAGTTCTTGTGTCGTGTCTGCCATCATATGCGACATCTTCATTTTCCCTAATCGCCCGAGAGAGGTTTTGTACATATCGTCGACGTATACAGCCATTGCATTTCTGAATCTTAATGATATACTATTTAACGACGCAATAATCAATAATCCAACCAAACATTGTTTCTTCTTGCATCTTTCTTTTGACAATAACAATAATATTGGTCCTACACCTGTCAAATTTTGCAATATATAAGTAGCTAAGGATCGACTTTAACTTTTCAAGATTGGGCTTTAATAACAGATATTCAAAGATTCAATCACATGAATATGTACCGAACTATATAGGATTTTACGTCAACACTACAATCTTACCCCTGGCCTTGTTGTCCTCCATGTATTGGTGTGCTTCTGCCACTTGATCTAACCGATAAAACTTGTCAATATTGAGTTTTATCGAACCTTGCTCAACTTCATTGATAAATTCCTGAAGTAGTTCTTTCGACAGGTTTTTTGACTCACCCATATAAACCGTTAGTCTTCCAAGAGATGGGATATCTCCCATTGGCGTGAAGTCCTTCATTGTCCATTCATTACCGAGAATGCCAGTCATACACACCATGCCTTTAGTTGCTAAACATTTCAGCGAATCCTTTAGTGTTCGTGTGCCAATTAGTTCCAATACCTTGTTCACACCATCTGGAAAGATTTCTCTAATCTGATCTGCTACGTTTCCATTATCAATAACAACATGGTCCGCTCCATTTTTAATAAGCGTATCCTTTTTATCTGGATTTCTAGTTGTGGAAATAAGCTTCAGCCCTTTAGTTTTTGCAAGCTGACAGGCAAGCATTCCAATGGAAGAGGTACCACCTCGAATTAATAACGTTTCACCTGATTGAATTTCCAATGCTTGATTCAGAGAGCCTGAAACTGTTTGAAACATTTCCGGGATCGCCCCTAACGTCTCCCAAGACAGGTTGCTTTCAAACGGGAAAACGATTTCTAAAGGTACCAAAGCATACTCAGCATACCCGCCATCGAAAAACCTTCCCATTCCTCCCATATCAAACTATCAGGCGGCTGCAAATTTTTTCTTTGTCATTTATCAATTCTTCACCACAAATTATCACAGTAGCATGTATCATC
>JANQST010000046.1 GCA_028279155.1 Cyclobacteriaceae bacterium | reverse complement strand
ACTTTCCTATTTGCTCAACTCTACGATGAATACCACGTTCTATGATTTCATCAACACCTACAGAGTGCGCCATGTGGCCAAACTACTTGACGATGGAATGCACGAACAATTTTCAATTTACGGCCTTGCTCAAAATAGTGGGTTTAAGAGTAAAGCATCATTCTATTCTTTTTTCAAAAAAGAATACAATATGACTCCCAAAGACTATGTGAATTTGAGTTGAAAAGATTCATTATTTACTAATCAATTCTGGAAGTCAATTTTGAATCAATCTTATTGTGCCCACATTATATTCGCCAAGATAGATTTTGGTTCCATCAACTGTCCCCCCAATTCCATTGGGACCATTGAACGTTGCATTGGAGGCTGGACCATTATCGGACCCGCTAGCTCCAGAACCTGCATAATCGGATACAGTGCCACTCATTGAAATTTGATGAATTTTATTATCACCATTTGTTATAAACAAGCTTCCATCAAGGTATACCATATACCCTGCAGCCCATTGTTGTTTAAGTCCATTCACATGTGCAAAAAGACTTGATTTCGTGTCTGAAACCTTGAAGATATTTCCGTCATGAGCACTTGCAACATATAGACTGCCTTCTGCCCAGGCCATTCCATGAGGACGATTGAAATCGGAATTCTGTGAAAATATGGTTTTTAGTCCAGCTGCATTCACCTTCCAGATTGAATTGTTTTGATCGGCTATGTACAGATTGTTGGAATTGTCGAAGGCGATACCTGTCGGAACGCTGTAACCTGAGGTGAATACTTCAGAAGTGCCATCAAGGCCGACTTTTGTAATCCAGCCTGGCTGGGTTAGAGATGTATTGGATACATAGAGGTATTCCTCGGAGTTATCGAATATGATCATGGTTGCTCTTGTGATGTTGGGATCACCTGAGACGAAAGTTTCTACCACTCCTGTTGGAGAGATCTTATACACCTTGTCAGATTCACTTGTTGAAAAAACAGTGCCATCTGATTTTACAGCTATCCCACCATTTGAAGCCACCAAAGCAAATGTTGAAACAACCGGCTGCTGGGCCAATGACACGACGGATACTGACCAATCTACTGCCTGCGACTGATTATTTGCTGTGACCCTGTATATTTTGGGGCTTGAAAAATCGTTTGCGGTCACTCCGGATATTTGAGTGATTCCATCAACCGTGACAATGCCATCCTCAGATAATGAAAACTTGGCAACCAGATTTGTAAGATCTGTTCCAAACAGTACCTCAATTATGATAGACTTGTTTTCAACATCTATCACTGGGGAGCTAAAGGGTAAGCCAACTAGGTCGAATGACTGAATTTCTACAGGGATCGGTGAAGCTTCATCACCTGAACATGCTACTGCTAAAAACACGCTGAGCGCTAATAGTGTTATTTGTGATTTCATAGTAGTTATCATATCATGGAATTTTTCAAGAAAATTGGAGAGTTGAACCTGAGAAACAAATAATCTCGAACAGAGAGGTGTTCATATCCACGGAAACGAACTGAATGAAACCAATTCCGAGGTTTGATCATCCTAATGCAATACATTCAAAGCAGTGTTCTTTTCAATCGAAATGAACAAAATAGCTCTTGTAAAAATTTGTTGAAATTGAATTGCCGATTAAATTGTTTTCTATTCTTGCCCCATCAATTTGCAGACGAGTCAGCCACAATGAAAGAGAGAATTAACCGTATTAGTGCAGCATGTTTTCGATACCCAAGTTACCGATTTTTGAAAAAAAAGAGATATATGATTAATCACATTTTCTTAAAATTGAAAGCTGTGATTACATCTATCATTCTATGCAGTTCATCGCTGCTTTTCGCGCAAAGCGCATGCGAAATGACACTTGAAGGAAACAGAATGATTGGAAAATGTGAGAGTAATTTCTTTACAGAAATTGAAATATACCTGGATAAGCATTACAACAAGATTGACACAACAACCCTGTTTCAGGCCTTGCCAAAGGATGGTTTCATCACAATTCATTCGATAAAAATCAAGGCCAAATTTGTAATCACGGAAAGAGCAGGGTTTCCTCAAATCATGTTTAAGCCAAATCAAAGTAGAGTTGGGTGGTACACATTTGATAGCCTATATTCAGAAAACGAAACTTTGCATTTTATCATTGATACGGATCCAGATGTTCCGTTTTTGGATGAAGACCTCCAAATTCTTCATCATGCCAAAGGCCTGTTGAAGGATTCTTTGAATTGGAACCGAAATGACGACAGAAGGTGTGAGGACGATGTGTCTGGTGGCAAATACAGTTTTTTCTGTGCCCTTCAAACAGCTTCAATAGCAATTGTTGGAGAGTATAATCATAGAAATGCTGTGATGCAGCTTATGAGACATCTAATAGAGGAAGAATTTCCAGAAAGAAAATGGGAACATCGATTTAAGGATTTTAATAATATGCCGGAAACAACCTTTAGAGATATCATTGAAATATTTGATAGTGCGGAAAAAATTATTGAAGCAAAACTGAAGTGATTATCCTATTTTATTAGTGGCCTTGGTAGACACACTTCAATTGGTCGTTTATCATATTTGCATAAATATCCAATGGAATTCCAACCTATCAGTATACTACAGGTACTGCTTGTGTTTCAAAGCCTGTTTTTTTGTTTTTTCTTGCTGACATCAAGAAAAGTAAAGCACATTAGTAATCGTTTACTAGTGGCATTCCTGGGGTTATTGTCAATCCATATGATTCTTAACCTCATCTTTGAGTCAAAGATACCTGGAGCAATTGTGGACCTTACACCAACACTTGGCTTTATATATGGTCCAATATTGTACTGGTACATTGTGAGTCTTACCCGCCATTCTTATCAACTTCGATGGAATTCAATCTTGGACCTCATTCCATGGGTAGTTTCTGTCGTCCTTCTTTTTTTATCCAAGAATACAGATTGGTTTGGTATAGCGATATTCAGCAGTATGGTCTTCTACATTTCCAGATCCGTACAAAAGATCAGCCACTATCAAAAAGTGATTCTAGATACACAGTCAAGATTTGAAAGCATAGCGCTAAGCTGGATAAAGAAATTATTATTTTTTCTCATCTGTATATTGCTTTTGGAAGTACTTCGGAACTTCTTTTTAGCAGGCTATCCATTGCTTGAAAATGTAGCCTACTTCATTCTCACACTTTCCCTACTGATCTTTGTTTTAACACTCACTTACAAGGGCCTCAAACAATCCGAAGTATATAATGGTATCACTGTGGAAGATGAAGAGATCACTAAGGACAAGGTCATGAAGTATAAAAATTCAGCATTAACATCCGAGCAACTAGATGAGTATGCCAGTAAACTCCAGGACATAATGGATGATCAACGACCATATAGAAATCCTAGTCTTAACATCGGAGAACTTTCGAAAATGCTAAAGATAAACCCACGTCATTTGTCACAGACAATCAACTCTGAATTTGGGGTGAATTTTTCAGAGTATGTAAACTCACATCGAGTTGAAGAGGCCAAAACTCAGCTAAAGAATTCGTCTCAAACAGGTAAAACGGTGCTTGAGATCCTATTCGATGTTGGCTTTAATACAAAATCAAATTTTAACACATCATTCAAACAGATTACCGGAAAAACTCCTTCTGAGTACAAAGCTGATATAGAAAAAGAAAAGGTTCTGTTTCGCGATTCTGGTCGATGATGATGGACTAGTCAGTCATTTTTGTGTAAAAAATGACTTCAATGAAATTGAAAAAAACACTCGTTTTCATCGCCAAATCCATCTTTTTTCTAGTTGTATCATTCATACTTGTTGCAGCTGTATCTATACCGGTTGGCAACTATGATTCAGGCAAAAATCCTGTCGATGTTGAAAAAAAGAAATTAGTATTCTTGAATGTGTCAGTTATTCCATTTGAATTGCCTTATTACGCATTTGTTGATAAAGACACAACCGGTGCTTTATCTGGAGTTTCAAATTTTGGATTGATTGAAAATCAAAACGTACTTATTGAAGATGGACTGATCACGGAGATCACCTCGGATCCAATGGAATTAGATTCCACAATGATTGTGGTGGATGCAACAGGGCAGTTTCTAATGCCTGGGTTGGTGGACATGCATACCCACCTGTTTGATCGATCAGACCTTTTACTTTATCTGGCGAATGGTGTAACAACAGTAAGAAACATGATGGGGATGAGAATGCACCTGAGATGGAGAAGTCAGATTGAAAATGGTGATTTTGTAGGTCCCACCATTGTAACCGGTAGCCCAACGATCAACAGTGGTGACAATCCCGGTCCATTTCATAAAATTGTTAAGAGTGAGAAAAAAGCCCGAAAAGTAGTTGACAAATACAAAAGAGATGGGTATGATTTTATCAAAGTGTATGATGGTCTCTCGGATGAAGTGTTCTCAACGATCGTTGAGGAATCTGTTGCTCAAAATATGCCTTTTGCAGGACATCCACCAAAAAGTGTTCAGTTGGATACACTTTTAAGTTCTGGGATTATATCAATCGAGCATGCTGAGGAGGTCATCCAAACCATGCTTAATTACAAATTCAATGAAGAGAAAACAAGGAAAATTGCAAGAGCATTCAAGAAGAATGAAGTATTCCTCACACCGACACTTGTGGTCTACAGCCATATTGTAAAAGCAACTACTGAAAGAGATTCATTTTTACAACGAGACTCCATAACTTTTATTAATCCTTTATTGAGAACCATTGGGAAAAAACAACTTAAGGAGTGGGTTGAATTGGAGGACAATTCCAATGTCTTGCTTAAATACGAAATAATGGAGCGGATTGTCAGGATATTTAGAGAAGAAGGCGTGCCTATGCTATTAGGAACAGATACCGGACCAAACCTCACATTGGCTGGATTCTCCCTGCATGATGAAATAATGTTAGAGATGCAGTGCGGCTTATCTGCATACGAAGTGCTTTACAACGGAACAATGGCAGCTGCCATAGCTTTGGGAAAATCAATAAGTCAGGGATCAATCACGATTAACAAAGATGCTGATCTCCTGCTACTTGCAGAAAATCCACTTCTGAATATATCCGCACTTCATGAACCTATAGGCGTGGTGAAAGAAGGTGTATGGTATGATAGAAATGTGTTGGATAGTTTGATTGAGGAAGGGAAAGTCCACGCAAGTGGATTCAGAACATTTGGTCGACTTCTTGGTCATTTGATTTCGAAATGACATTAACAAGTTCACATTTATAGAGAAGAACCAACAGAGCTGACAAGGGAAATGCAATGTGACTAGTTTGTCAGAATGAATAAATTTTTGACCCTTAAATTCATTTTTCCCGCAAGAAGATACGCCAATTTGATTGCAATTTCAGCACTCTTTTCAATCTCCGTGAAAGGTTATTCTCAAACTCAAATCGATGCCCACACAATAGATTTCTTCATAGGAGAGTGGGATGTTACAGTGGTCGACATTGAAGGAAAAGTTACTGAAAAAGCCAGGACTGCAGGGCGTCATATTCTGGAAAATACTGCATTACAAAGTGATTACTATGGCATAAATCCTCAGACTGGCAAGTCGTACTTCAGAGGCTCCACGATTCGCACATTTGTAGCCTCAGAACAGATCTGGGTGGTTCATTGGATGATGTCAAACTTAAAAGGTTATACCTATTTAGAAGAAAAATGGGTAGATGGAGAACTGCATGCAAAGGGACATGGACAAGACGCACATGGGGATTTCTTAGAAAAATATAGGTACTATGATATAAGTCTCATATCCTACTCTTTTGAAATGCAACGGAGTAAAGACAATGGAAAAACATGGCATTTTTTTAATCGCATTTATGCCAAAAGAAGAGATAGACGAGCCCCTTAAGTGAAGAACGCGCATATGAAAAACACACACAAATTTTTACTTAAGTTAGGAACACTGCAATCGGTGGCAATGGCCATCTACCATTTTTTTATCCCATATCAATTTGGATGGGATCAATACCTCAAGGCAGAAAGCCCAACAATCAACTGGGCACTTGTGTCTATAAATAATTATTACAGTTTTACCCTCCTTGTTGCTGGCGGACTTTTGCTTTTTTTCCTTTTAGGAAAAAAAGATCAGCAACAATCAATAAGCCTCCTTTCATTTATTTTGCTTGTTCACTGGCTCTTCAGTTTTTTCTATCAACTGATTTCTCCAATGCCTTTGCCGATAAGATTAGGCTTCCTCTCATATATCTTGATTGGAGTTACTGTATTTAATTCGGTCTTGTTTGCAATTCCCTTGTCACAAATTTTGAGAAAAGCATGAAAAGAAACGTATCTCTGGAAAAACTTAGCCAAATAGCCATAATAATAGTTGCGATTTGTGCACTATTTGTTTCAATTCTGCAAGTAGTATTATTACGTGAACATAATCGATTAACCGTACGTCCTTTTTTGGATTCATACAAAGAATATTCTGATTCTGTTCTAACTGTATCTTTTTCCAACGAAGGGTTTGGCCCTGCGATTCTTAAAAACATTTCTTTCTCACACGAAAATGTGCAATACACTTCCATTGATTCCCTGCTTGATGTTCTTGGCGAAACTCCCAATGTTTTGGGTATTTCCAATTATGGAGAAAATAGTTTCATGGCAAGTGGTGACATTTCACGTCTGGTTACCATAAAATCAGGAGAGCTCAGAACATTGGGAATAGAAGTAAGCATTAGATATGAGTCTATATATAAAGAGTCGGCAAAACTTGGATTCACATTTTAGCTGTGTTGCGGATGGGTTTATTGTTCGTTCTTGCAAACAAAATTTTCTGAGAAGGGTCAACTCTGATCTCACAACTGACTTTACTTAAATTGTTCTTTTCCATCCAAAGAAACAGGAGATGTTTGATTAAACCCTGTGCTATCCGTTTAATTCGTTCTTCGAGAAATTAAATACAATTATGAATTTAAAAGAAAAACTCATCACGCTATTATTGTTTATTTCCTTTTTTAATAGCCCTATCCAGGCCCAACATCCCGAGTTCAAGAAAATGGACTTTTTGATTGGTGAATGGAGATTTGACGCAAAAAGTCTGATGCCGGATGGTAAATATCAACCCCAAGAGTTTTATTCAAAAGTCGAATATATAAATGGAGGAAACTCTTCTCGTGATGACTTTCATTTCAAGAATCAGAATGGTGATTGGATGATCTATGGGAGTACTGTGCGCAGCTACGACAGTCAGGCAGGCAAATGGAAAATGCTCTGGTACAATTACAATCTTTCATTTGTTACGCAGATGGAAGGAGACTTCAGAGATGAAGAGTTTCACTTTACCGGGAAGGGCACTGATGAGAGAGGCAGCTACATTGAGAAAATCGTATTTTATGATATAGAAAATGACAAGTATTCCTGGAAAGGGGACAGATCATATGATGATGGAAAAACCTGGATGAAAAACTTCTTTTCCTACACGGCATATCGGAAAAAAGCTGGGAATTAGTTGACCATTTGAAATTTAACTGACAAAAAAATGAATTTAAGGAATGCGGGTATTGTAGTATTCTTGCTAGCCATACTATCCGGTTGTTACCCCCCACAGAAGAATATTCAAAAAGACTGGTTGGAAGCCAAAGTGGATTTTGAACACCTCACAGAGCAAGTGAATACTTATCACATGTTTGATACGACCGGCAGCAAAGTAGGATCAATGATCTTCGGCTGGAAATTCATGAATGGATCACTTGTTGCCAGAGATACCTCGCAATTCGATAATGGAAGTGTTTATGAGACAGCTGAAATGATTTTAGACACTGGGATCCTTGAACTAAGGGTTTTAAACCTGGATATGCAGATGGCTCTCACTAGTCTCTCCGTGGATCTTGCAAAAGAAGGAGAGAAGTTAAGTGGCAATTACATTGTGAAGCGGGACTCTTTAGAAAGAATAACAATGGTTGATTCTTCGTATGCCTATGATGTTTTTCGGGAAGAAATATATGCTGTCCTCCATGCGCTCGATTTTAATGAAACAGATACCATCAATCTAAAGGCATTTATTTCCACAGGGTTGACAACAGCTAACGTCCAAATATTCAAGGTTGGAATAGAAGATATTAAAGTAGCTGCTGGAAATTTTGATTGCGATGTAGTTTGGTTAGAAGCCAGTGGTCCAATGCCAAGCAACAAGATCTGGATAAGTAGGTCATCCCCAAGAAGGATTGTTAAGTTTTATGTGCCTGGGCCAGAACTATCTATAGAACTGGTTGATTAACCAATCGGGTATTTACCCGAAGGTCTATGTCATTCCAAAATTTCTAGATCATCAGTTATAGATTAATGTTGTTACTTAGCTCGAATCACAGCTTTTGAGCTAATCCACCAGCATTAACATACTTAAAAACAGCTTGTCACGCTTGCACACTGCGGCTACAAACCCGATGATAATTTGATGCAAGAAATACACGGACTTTTGATCTTAACCAAGTAGTAACCATTCGGACTCATTCCTTTCATCAATTAACCTTTCATTAACCTCTTTAACATTTTATTGGGAGTCAATAACACGGTGTTAACCCCATTCCTGGATACTAAT
>JANQST010000015.1 GCA_028279155.1 Cyclobacteriaceae bacterium | reverse complement strand
ATATTTCCTTTAACGGTAAGTTTTTCGTCAGGATTAGTGGTTCCTATACCTACTTTGCCACTTGATGCCAGATGCAAAACATCCATTGCACCTTGATTGTAAACCTGGAAAGTTGCACCTACACCGCCTGGGAAGTACAAAACAGTCCTTGTTGTTGCAGATCCGTTCGCATCATAGGAAATACTCAGTCCTGCGTTTCCGGTACCGGAAGTCAATCTGGTGAAACTTGCTAACTTGTGACTGGTATTTGCAATACCATGATCTTTCCTTAGGGACAACGGATAATCGGGAGTATCGGTCCCGATTCCGAGATTTCCATTTGAGTTTACGGTAAGGTATGATGAGTTAACTGCATTTAAAACCTTGAAAATTGGAAGGTTCTGAAGTGTCGAATTGTTATCAACATTGTAGCCTCTTAC
This sequence comes from Cyclobacteriaceae bacterium, assembly GCA_028279155.1. Taxonomy (GTDB): domain Bacteria; phylum Bacteroidota; class Bacteroidia; order Cytophagales; family Cyclobacteriaceae; genus Ekhidna. Next base: position 9,676 of record JANQST010000015.1, on the reverse strand, counting down.
TGAGACCGCTGCATCGTAATTGTTATTAGGAGAGATATCTTTTGCATAGCCTGAGAGAACCAAGGAGGGCTGTGCCGTGGTGACATCAGCTTTCGTATACCCTGCAATAAACATCCCAATTCCGTCTGCACTACTAACACGCCCAAGAACTCCTATTTCATGATTACCATCAGTAAGGCTCAAGTTTTGTATAGACTCAGCACTTGCAACGTTGATTTCTAGTTTTGCGCCGGGATCAGAGATACCAATTCCCAAATTCCCATCAGCGTCAAGTGTTACTGAATTAAATTGGCCGCTTGGATCATTTTCTTTTCTGGTCAAAAAGCTAAGGCTTCCCTCACCACTACTTACGTTGGCACTTATTTGAGCAAAACGTTTATCATTTGCTGTGAAATTATCTGAGGTCCAAAGCAAAGACCCCCCATAGTCATGACCATGATAAGCCTTAACAAATACTAGGCCGGGAATGCCATAATTATTGCTACCTCCAAACAATTGGAGAGTCTTATTGTTTTGATTGTTATACCCATTATAGGGCGCAAAAAAAGCACCTCCGTTTCCAATGACGGTGGAATTAGCATTGTAATAAATGTCGCTACTTCCGATTTGGGTTTGGCTGGAAGCAAAAGCAGCTGTCATCAATACGATAAGACTCAAGATAGATCTCCTCATGATAATAAGTTTTAAGTATAAGAAACACCAAAGGATTCAAATATACTGACTTGTACTTAACGTACAAACTCCTGCAACGCACTCCACAATTTGCCCTTTTCTTCCTTCGAGTTTAAAAGAGTATTTAGGGGTTTAGAATGAAGAACCTGAGCCTCATCAACTTCCGAAACTGAATAGAATTGGGCCGCTTCATTGGTGAAAATCACCGCATTCTTGTAATAGATTTCTTCGCCCTCCTTTATGATTTTTAAATCAGCTGGTTCCAATTTACAAGCACTGATGATGTTATTGAGTAGTTCGAGTTCTTCCTGACTATCTGTGTTATGGATGAAAGCGAATTTGACTTTTTCGATTGAGTGATTTTCGATTGCTTCGATTGAAGGATCTTTGGTATCTGAATCTGCTGTCGACTGTTGACTGTCTACTTTCAACTCTTTTTCTTGCAACTCATCGCTTGTAGCTTGCGGCTTGCTAACTAGAGACTTGACCAAGTAAATCTCCTCATCAATCAACAAATGCAGATGCTCATTCTTCATGGGAAAAATCGAAGAGTGATTTTAATTCAGTAGCATCGTCCGGGTTCATTCTTTTGGCGAGTACCAATCGAAGTTGCCTTCTTCTGAGTGCTCCATCATAAAGCTCAATTTCTTTCTCAGTCTCCGGCACAAGCTCCGGAACATCAATTGGTGACCCAGATTGGTCAACTGCAACGAAAGTAAAAAAAGCACGATTTGTGTGCAATTTTTTATCCGCAGGAATGTCTTCCGCGGTTACCTCTATGTAGACTTCCATGGAAGAATTGAATGCCCTAGTTACAAACGCCGTAAGTGTAACGGCATTTCCTTTTCTGATGGGCTCGGAGAAGGAAATATTATCAACGGACGCTGTTACTACAATTCGGTTTGAATGCTTTTGCGCTGCGATTGCTGCTGCAATGTCCATCCAGTGCATCAACCGGCCCCCCATAAGATTGTCCAGCCCATTGGTATCGTTGGGTAAAACCATCTCGGTCATCGTGACGCAGGAATCACTGCATTTCTTTGATTTTCTCATATAATTTATGACTTGGATGACCTAAGGAGACCATCCCTGTTCGCCCCGCAAAGGTACAAAGCTGAAGTGGTTATAGGATTCTTTTTCAACTTCATGATCAGATATTTTTTTGATCAAAAGCATGGATTGTCTCTTGTCGTCACCAACGGGAATCACCAGTCTCCCTCCAACTTTCAATTGATCGATTAAGGCCTCCGGAACTGCTGGTGCTCCGGCTGTTACTATTATTCCATCATAAGGAGCGAAACGAGGTAATCCTTTGGAACCATCACCGTGATACATGTGAGGCTGATACCCAAGGTTTGGTAAAAAGCGGATAACCTTTTGATATAGCTTTTTCTGATATTCAATGGTATACACATCGGCTCCTAACTCCACAAGGACGGCTGCCTGATACCCTGAGCCGGTTCCAATTTCCAGAGTTTTATCACCAGGCTTCACTTCAAGGAGCTCTGTTTGAAAAGCTACCGTATAAGGTTGTGAGATGGTTTGACCTGCTTCAATTGGAAAAGCTTTGTCCTCATAGGCATGAATGTCAAATATTTTTTCAAAAAAGAAGTGTCTTGGAATTTTTCCAATAGCTGAAATGACTCGTTCATCTTCAATGCCTTTCCTTTTGATCTCTTCAACCAGTTGTTTGCGGAGCCCTTTATGTTTGTAGGTATCTTCCAATTAACTTAGATTCGGTTCCAAAATTAAGCAGGTGTTTACAGGAATTATCGAAACGGTAGGTAAAGTTGTAGAATTAAGAAGGGATGGATCAAATATCGATTTCTGTATCGAATCCAACATTTCTGAAGAACTTCAAGTTGATCAGAGCATTTCTCATAATGGAGTTTGTCTGACGGTTACATTAGTTGCTGATGGTTGCCATTGGGTTACAGCAATTGATGAAACCTTGCAAAAATCTAATCTGGGAAAACTAGCAATTGATGATCAGGTAAACCTCGAAAGATGCATGAAGGCAGACGCCAGACTTGATGGTCATATTGTTCAGGGGCATGTAGATACAACAGCTTCAGTGGTGGAAATAATAGAACAAGATGGAAGTTGGGTGTTTCGATTTAAGTCGGAAAAGGAGGGTTTGGTTGTAGAAAAGGGGAGTATATGTGTGAATGGGGCAAGTCTTACGTGTTTCGATATAAATGAAAAATTATTTTCAATAGCGATTATTCCTTATACATTTGAGCATACTAATTTCAATCAGCTAAAACCGAATGATATTGTAAACATAGAATTCGATATTATTGGTAAGTATATTCACCAAATTCTAAATAAAAGAAAATGATCCTTAATTGCATGGTAGTTGATGATGATGAAATGTCTCGCCTCGTCATCAAGCAGTTTATAGAAAAAACCGATTTCTTAACCCTGGCACACGATATAGATAGCATGAAGGAGGCTTCTGATATTCTCCTTGGAGAAAGTGCCAATGAAGTTGATATTGTATTTCTTGATATTGAGATGCCTGAGATGTCAGGTATTGATTTGATTAAATCTCTAAATTATGCATACAATGTAGTGGTTGTTTCCGCTAAAAAGGATTATGCAATTGAGGCTTTTGAAGGAGCCGTTGCAGACTACCTCGTGAAACCTGTTGAGTACGATCGGTTCATAAAGGCAGTCAATAAGGTTAAAGAAAGTCTTGAAAAGGAAAAACTCTTAGCTGAATCTGAGGATCATATTTACGTAAAAAGCGATGGTAGGCTCTTCAGGTTAGGATACGAGAACATATTATTTGTTGAAGCCCTTGCTGACTATGTGATTTTTAATACACCCAACTCCAAGCATATCGTCCATCATACGATGAAGGGAATCGAAAAAAGGTTACCTGAAAGTATCTTCAGTCGCGTGCATCGAAGCTATATCATCAATCGAAATAAGATTCACAAGATTGAGGATTTGCAAGTGCATATAGGAGAGAAGACGTTTGCGATCGGAGCTTCCTATAGAGATTCCTTGATGGAGAAATTCAATCTCCTGTGACAGGTCAATAGTTGATCCAATCAATTCCTTTTTTTAGAAGCGATTGCGTCTGTTTATGTTGTTGGTTTTCTGATTTGAAATCATAGTGCCACTGGGCTTGTGGAGGCATGCTCACTAATATTGATTCGGTCCGTCCATCCGTATCCAGTCCGAATTTGGTTCCTTTGTCATGCACAAGGTTGAACTCAACATAGCGACCCCTCCTTATCTCCTGCCATTTTTTATCCTCATCTGACCATTCTTTTTCTCTTAAGTCAGTTACTGCTTCTGTGTAGATGGGAACAAACAAACTGCCTACATCTTTCACAAATTCCCATCGATCTGATTTTGAGATTTGCTCTTTTTCAGAAAGCCTGTCAAAGAAGATTCCGCCAATTCCACGTGTTTCTTTTCTGTGTCCAAGATAAAAATAATCGTCTGCCCATGGCTTGAATTCTTCGTAGTATGAGGGATTATGACTATCACAAACTTTCTTGAGCGATAGATGGAATAAAACAGCTTGCTCAGGTATTATAATATGAGGGGTAAGGTCAATGCCTCCACCAAACCACCAAACCCCATTGTCCATTTCAAAATAGCGGACATTCATATGAATAATCGGAACCCATGGGTTTTTAGGATGAAGTACAATTGAAACTCCAGTAGCAAAAAAATCAGATTCTTGAAGTTTAAGTGCTTCTAGTATTTTGGTAGGAGTAGGACCAAAGACTGCTGAGAAATTCACGCCACCTTTTTCTATAAGGTCACCATTTTTTAAGGTTCGTGTTCTTCCGCCACCACCTTGAGGTCGTTCCCATTGATCTTCAACAAAATGCGATTGTCCATCCAGTGTTTCCAATCCATCACAAATCGAATCTTGCAGATCTTTAAACCAGTTTTTAATCGTGTCTTTAGTGGGAGTGATCATTTAGAATGGATAACCGATACCAATATTTAGTTCTGAACTAGGGCCGAAATTACTGAAGATCCTGTCACCCACGAACCTTTTTCCTGCAGGTTGTGCCGGGTCAAATAATTTAACTCCCAGATCCAGTCGCATAATGAGAAAAGAGAGGTCAAATCTAAATCCAAGCCCCGCTCCGACGGCCATTTCATTCATGAATTCACTGAACCTGAAGATACCGTCATCTCCCTCAGGGTCTAGGCTAGGATCTACTGAAGAACCTTTAATGAGCCAAACATTTCCTGCGTCAAGAAAAAAGGCGCCTTCAAGAAAGCCAACCAATTTTTGCCTAATCTCAAAACTTGATTCTATAATTAGGTCACCTGGCTGTTCTCGGGAAAAATCAACAATAATTCGGTCTGATCCTCCCGTATTTAAAGAATCAATAACTCCAAACGAGCCTGGTCCAAGTCTTCTAGGCTTCCAGGCTCGAATGCTATTGCTACCACCTGCAAAGAAGTACTTTTCATAAGGCAACGCATTATTGCTTCCATAAGCATTGGCCAAACCAATGTTTAATCGATAGGCAAAATTCGTTCTTCTTGTTATCCGATCGATTCTTCTAAGGTCAAGATTTAACTTCCAAAATTTAAATACCTGGACGTCATCACCGACTGCATTCTCTCCCAAAAAGCCATTAAGGTTACCTCCGGACTCCCCAAAGAGCCTTACGAAATTGCCCTGATTCCCTGACGCATAATCTCCAAGATTAAGATCGACCTGGAAAGAAGCGCTACTAACGAACGCGGATCGGAAAGCATTTGCATAGGTATTACCCTGTGTCTCAAGGTCATTAAGAAATTGTTCAAACGCTGGTTCGTTGTCTGAACGGATCAAGCTTACCTGGAGTGGAGTAAGGGTATATTTTATTTTATCTCGTACTTGCCATCCGTAAGAAAAACTTGTTTGAATGGTTCGACGGATGTATTCGTCAATTCTTTGTTCATAAGAAAGACCAACTGAGAGTCTGCTTTTTGCATTGTAGCTTCCCAGTTGTTTTTTTAAAGAACTGCCCAAAGGGAACAGGAATTGAGGAAAAGTAAACGAAAGCTGACCTCCATACTGTCGACTGGAGTAGCGCTCGTCTGCTTCGGAAACCCCTTGAATTCCTTCCAGCTTGGCGTTTGCATCAATACTTACAATTTCAAGCCCCCGGAATGTGTTTCTGTTTTTAAGACTTACTGTGAAAAATGGTCCAGGATTAGCCCCATGTGTCTGTGTAAATCCAAATTCATTTGAGGTTTGGTACTTGTCGAAGGGAGATGTGAAAATATTGGCAATAAATCGATTTCCAGTTGTATCGTAATTGATGTTGACGAACTTGAAGTTATCAAGATAAGAGAGCTGTCGTTGAGTTTCAATTGTACGATCTCTGCTGTACTTGTCTCCTTTTTCAATGGGAATCCTCCAATGTAGTATTTTTTTGGAATACTTATTCTGACCAAAATTGAACGTCACATTATCGTGCACTTCGATCGTTCTTTTGACTGCTTGGGTAACGCTGGCATCAGAAGTAAAGATGATGGAATCAAGTGTGAAGATTTTGTGTGAACTCTTGCCTGGTGGGTTTCGAATAATTTCTCTAACATATAACTTTTGGTCTCCAAGTTTGGTTGAATCAATTTCGAATAAGACATTTTGTTTTGAAAATTCGAAATAGCCACTGTTAACTGCTAGGTTGTATACATGGTCACGTTCATCACTTAATATCTGCTGATCATAAAAGCCCTTCCTTAAAGGTGTATTTCTTATGTTATTATTGATTAGTGTCAGTAGGGCGGTGTCTTCAACGATGTATTCAATTGAATCTATGAAATAGTGAGAGCCCGGTTGAACATTATATGTCACTTCAACCGTTCTTTGACTTTTATTCAAGGATGTTTTTGTAGCATCTACTTTGGAGTTAAAAAAGCCTTTGGAATTAAGGTAGACCTTTATCTTGTCTACCGTTTCCTGAGTTTTTTCTTCATCATACACAGCTAATTCTTCACCCCACCGCATCAGTTGATTTCCCTCTCTTAACTTCTTGTCCTTTTTATCCAACTTTTTTAACATCCTCCGGCGGTACCGCTGCTTTTTCTCATCTGTCTTCGCACCCTCAATTTTTGATTCAAACTTGGATTGAATTTTATCCTTTTTTACCATTGTTTTTTCCTGGTTATAACCACCAATGAATAGAAATCCATTTTGGCCCAACTGGTACGTATGAGCAAGGTGGGTGAATGGCATAATAGTAACACCCATGATCGAAACCCTGGAGTTAGGAGTTTGTTCAACCAGACCTTTAGCATCATCTTTTAGCGATCCGGATAATCCTTTCACCTCATATTTTGCAAGCAATTGTTCGTTGTCTTTCAAATACTTTGATCCTAAGCAAGAAGTAAGGAATATGCTTGCAAATATTGATATTTGACCTACGGTGAAAAGTCGTTTCAAGTCTATGATTTCAAAAAGCGAGTTAAAACGTGTTAAATCCCTCAAAGTTAAGAAGTACAGGTTGCGTGAGAAACGCTTCATCGTTGAAGGTGCAAAAAATGTGCTAGAGTTGATCAAATCCAGCTATGACGTAGAAACAATACTTTGTTCCGAAGATTTCTACCAAAAAAATCAAGAGGATTTAAGCAATTGCAATGCTGAGGTTGTAAGTGCTAAAACACTCAATGATGTTGGATCATTTAAAAACAACGATTCTTGCATTGCTGTTGTTCATCTGAAGGAGCATTCTATAAATAAATTGGATTTAGGAAAACAATTATTTGTGCTTGATGGAGTGAGCGATCCAGGAAATTTGGGTACGATTATTCGCACTTTGGATTGGTTTGGGTTCAATCAATTGGTTTGTTCTCAAGACTCTGCTGAGCTGCACAATCCCAAGGTTATTAATAGCACGATGGGCTCGTTTACAAGAGTTAAGGTCTGCTACGTAGATCTTGGAAATTTTCTGGATCAATGTGATTTACCAAAATATGGAGCTGAGATGGAAGGCTTGAACCTTTTTGAGATGTCCATTGATAAGCCGTCAATAATTGTAATGGGAAGTGAATCTCACGGTATTTCTGAGACAGTAAAATCCAAATTAGATCATTCGATAAATGTGCCAAAGTATGGAAATGCAGAGTCACTAAATGTGGCAATTGCCACCGGAATCATCGCAGGTTATTTACGCATATCTTGAGATCTCTTCATGAGGCCTGCTGTGGATGCGTCATGAGTGCCCATTTCCTTCTTTTGAATATCAGAAAGGATAGGCTTAGCCAGTTGTTTTCCTAATTCTACACCCCACTGATCAAAGCTGAAAATATTCCATACAATTCCCTGGGTAAAGATTTTGTGTTCGTAAAATGCAATTAGAGAACCGAGGTTGAAAGGGGTGAGATTATCTACAAGGATAGATGTGGAAGGTCGGTTTCCTTCAAATATTTTGAATGGAACAATATTCAGGTTGAGTCCATTTGATTCTTTGAGTTCCGATTCAACTTCCTCCTTTGATTTTCCTTTTAAAAGAGCTTCAGGCTGAGCTAGAAAATTAGAGAGCAACTTATCATGGTGATCCTGATAGGGGTGAGCTGGATTAGCAACCATCAGGAATTCGCAGGGAATTATTTTGGTTCCTTGATGGATAAGTTGATAAAATGCGTGTTGTCCATTGGTACCAGGCTCTCCCCAAATGATAGGACCCGTTTGATACGTTACATTTTTTCCTAATCGATCCACCGACTTGCCATTGCTTTCCATATCTGCTTGTTGCAGATACGACGGAAGATGCCTGAGTCTATGATCGTATGGAAGAATGGCTAGGGATTCGTACCGCAGAAAATTGTTGTACCAAATACCAATCAACGCAGCTATTACCGGTATATTTTTTTCAAAAGCTGAATTTCTAAAATGTATGTCCATCTCCTCAGCCCCTAATAAGAGTTGTTCAAAATTAGGGTAGCCAATGGTACAGGCAGTTATTAGTCCAATACTTGACCAAAGAGAGTATCTTCCACCGACCCAGTCCCAAAATTCGAACATATTTTCTGAGTCAATCCCAAATGCATTAACTGCGTCTTTATTGGTACTTACCGCAACAAAATGTTTTGCAATATCGGTTTCGGAACCTCCTTCACTCAGAAACCATGCTTTAGCACTCTCGGCGTTTGTCATCGTCTCTTGAGTAGTGAATGTTTTCGAGGCAATAATGAAAAGGGTGGTTTCAGGATTTAATTCATCCAATTCCTCGACCAGTTGCTGAGCATCTACATTGGAGATAAAGTGAGGTTTTATAGATCCCCAGTAAGGTCGAAGTGCATTGGTGACCATTTTTGGGCCCAGGTCAGACCCACCGATCCCAATGTTGACTATATCGGTTATTTGTTTTCCAGAATATCCTTTCCATTGGCCGGAGTTCAAGCGGTCTGATGCCTTCTTCATCTTCTCCAACTCATTGGCAACAAGCTTGGAGTATTGAGTGCTTTCCGAAAGTTTTCTTAACTCAGTATGCAGAACTGCCCGATTCTCGGTTTGATTGATTTTCTCACCGGAAAACAAAGCATCTATAGCTTGTGGCAATTCGCACTCATGAGCGAGATTAAACAAAGCGTTTAAGATATCATCACTGACACTATTCTTAGAAAAATCAAAATATGTCGATTCGAAATCAAATGAGAACTTGTTGACCCGATTAGGATCATGTTCAAACAGGTTCTGAATAGTGAAACTTGACTCTTTTGCGAGAACTTGTAATTCTGCCCAAGACCTGGTCGTCGTTGGGTTAATTGCTGGTAGCATGTTTATGCTATTTGACGATTAAAAGAAAGAAGGAAAAATCCCTTCCCTAACAAACAGGTAGTAGCTGTATGCTAAAAATCCTATGAGATAGATCCCACCTTCAGCTCTGTCAAGTTTGTACTTAGCGAGAGTGAACATGAAGATAAATAGCATGAATGTTCCCAACATCACCAGGTAGAGATCTATGTTGAGTGCAGGAGTATAGGTCAAAGGTGAGTGCACTATAGATGTTACACCCAGCACCAGCAA
>JANQST010000014.1 GCA_028279155.1 Cyclobacteriaceae bacterium | reverse complement strand
ACGTAGCGATTAACCACTTGCCTGCTTGACGGGTCAAACACCGAGATTCCTTCTCCTAATGACCCAACCCAGACATTTCCATCACTGAGTACTTGTATGTTTCTAATCTTACTTCCTTGGGCAGACTCGTCGATTTTTACCCGGTGAAACTTGGATGTTACCGGATCAAAGTAATCCAACCCATTGTTTGTCCCAACCCATAATTTTCCATTCTTATCAACATCAATCGCACGAACATCATTGCTAATTATCGAATTTGAATCTTTATGGTTATGCTGGAAAATATCACATTTTAAAGTTTTCCTGTTGTATTTGTTCAGTCCATTTGCAGTTGCAATCCAAAGGTCATCTCCTATCTCAATCAAGCCCCTGACCCGATTACTACTTATTCCTTCCTTGGCACTGCTCATTGACCTAAGCAATCCAAATTTCTTAGAAATGTCCCGAACTTTGAACACTCCAGTTTCTAAGCTTCCAATCCAGACATTTGCTGATTTGTCTTCGTATATCTCCGAAATCGTGGCACTTAAAAATACATGAGGGTCATCTTCAAATCCTGCCACAAACTCTACCAATTGATCACTGGAAGAATCAAGGGTATAAATGCCATCCGATTGGGTGCCTACCCAAACCTTCCCATTCGTATCCTTTAAAATTTTGGTGACCTCAATGTCTTTGGTGGGAATCGAATATCTCGATGTGTTGAAAACTTCCTCGTCATCATTCCTTTCATTTCCTATTGTAACGAGAGCCCCATCGACACCTATCCAAATTTGATGATCAAAATAAGCTATGCTTTCTGCTCTATCAGAGCTACTGCTTTTAAAATCAACTTTATCACCAACTTTTGTTACCCTATTTACTTTGTAGACTCCGCTTTCTGACGCTAACCAAACATTCTCATTTCTATCTATGGCCAGCTGGTTAACCTGGAATAGTTCAGCCTTTTCATTAACCACATAAGGAAGCAACGTAAATGATGGGTTATCCAAATCAGCGGAATAAAAGAGACCTCTTCCTGTAGCAACCCAAATTGAATGATTGTCAATCAAAATATCATTTACGGTATTTTGTGAAGCCGAATTCCCAACATTAAATCGTTCAAAAGTTCCCTTTTTAATGTCGTATCTACTTAATCCAATTTGAGTCGCGATCCATAAGTTACCGGAGTAGTCTTTGGTAATAGCCTTCACATGATTATTGCTCAGGGAAGTAGAGTCCGTGGATGATGAAGTAAATACTTTGAAACCATGACCATCGTATCGGTTAAGTCCATCATTTGTTCCGATCCATAAAAAGCCTTGTTCATCAACAATCATTGCATTTACCGTATTTTGAGAAAGGCCGTCATTTATTGAGATACGGGAAATTTCCGGACCATAGGATTGTCCGAATGTTGAGCCTTTAATACAGGCAAAGATCATCAGTAATACTGATGTCCTTAATAGCTGTTTGAACATAAGAACTTTCGTTTTCTGACCCCTCAACCAAACCCGAGAATGGTCATTGGTTATCTAAATGGAAATAGATAACCGAGCATAACTACAAAATAAATTTCCAAAAAGTTCACGGTAACTAACAAAAGAGAAATTTGTTCGAAGAATAAAGAAAATTGAGTCGATTTTGTAATTATCGTGACAAAAAAAGCAACTCAATTACCTATCAAATTGCAGTCCGGCCCAATCATCATAACGATAAACATTGTTTTCCATCACCCATTGATTGTATTCATTGGCTATTCGAAGAATGTCTTCCTGCTTATTAAAGTATCCGGCTTTCCTGCTTCTGATTTTTTCAGAAAGCTCAGCATAATCGGAAACGAGCTTGGCCGCCTTTTTTTCAAATTTTCCTAGGTAGAAATCCTTAACCAATTTTCCATTCATGGTGAACATCAATGCTGAGACAGTATTTTCTTTAGTGATGGGTGATGAATAATATTCTCTATACACAGAAAGTGGGCCTTCACATAAAACAAATGTAAAATCCCCGGTAATAGAGTTTCCCATATTGGGATTTCTCAATAAGTACCCATCAAATACAATGTAGGCGATGTTCTCTTTTTCAAGTCTTTCAAATTTCGAATCCAGTAAGGCCTTCTTTTTGTTCAAAAGATTACTCAGTCCATCATATTGCCATTTGAATTCCTCACTTTTCCCATTGACAAAAATGATCAATAGGGTGTAAGTATCGTATAACGTATAGGACGCATCTATCTCCCAGAAATTTTCATCTGAAACCTCAGCTCCTTTTTTTAGGTAAGATTTTTCCTCAAAGAATGATTTCCATTTTTCTGTCTCAAGTAAGTTTTGAGAATTACCAATGTTTGGCATTATAAGAAAAATAAAGGAAGCAATCAGAAGATTACTTAGGAATCTGGAGGTTGACATAGCATTAGGGTTCTGAATCTAAGTTAATCCATTAGATGATTTTCTCATTCAAAACCTGCTTAAATTAATATTCCTCGACAAGTAAATGTGGATGACGAGCTGGAACAGCAATACGAAAAGCTATGAATGGAAAAATGGGATTGGGCAACCAATACTTCCATGCAATCATGCTAGACTTTTCGCCATTTTTTGATTTGAAATGATACCAGAAATAAATGAATTTATATGGGCACAATCCGGGAATACCTGAAAACTTAAACCCCTCTGTTTTTAAATTCTTCTTTGAGATGTAATAGTTGCCCTCGAAAGGAAACATCCCCCATCCCTTTTCTCCTTCTGCGATGAGTTCTCCCGATGGTTGGTGCGTGATACGAAGCTTCTTTTTGGCCATTTGTATTTACAGAAGTAGGCAATTTACACCATGGATTACTCCCATTTCTAGTTAAATGATCACCTATGTATTCCAGCTAACAGCACGCCATGATTATTCGTACTTAATCACTTTAACTGGGTCCAAGCTTGCTGCTTTGTACGACTGAAATATCACAGTAATAGCAGCAACCATTAACGACAAAAAGATTGCTTGAAGAAATACAATAAAGCCAAGATCAATCCTAAATGCGAAATCATTCAACCACCATTTAGCCAGCAAATATGAAATCGGGATTGCAATCAAAAAAGAAAGAAGGATTAGTCTAAAAAATCTTTTACCAATCAAAATAAGAATTGAAGGGATTGTGGCACCTACTACTTTCCTGATACCTATCTCCTTCATTCGTTTCTCTACATTCAAAGCAGTTAATCCAAACAACCCTCCACAAGCTATCACTATTCCAATAAGCGTGAATAGGGTTATTATTTTGTTCAACCGCCCCTCTTGCAGATATTGCTCATTAAATCGATCATCGAGGAAAAACAAGTCAAACACCTGATTCTCATAGAGTTCGTTCCACGATGCTTCTATGAATTCAACTGTTTTCAAGATTTCACCCTCAATTTTTATAGACATATAGCCCACTCCTCTCTCCGTCTGCAAAAGCATCATTGGTGGAATTTTCTCTTGTAATCCGTAGTAGTGGAAGTCCTCAATCACTCCAATGATCTTTCCGGAGCGAGACCCCCATTGAAAATCTCTGCCAATCGCCTGATCAGGGACCCATCCAAATTCACTTACAGCAGTCTCATTTACAATGAAGGCTTCTGTAGCATCTGTGCTTATCTCGGAACTAAAACCACGACCAGCCACAAGGTTCAGATCGTAGAGTTCAAGAAAATCATCCTGAACAAGTAGTGAAAACATTACCTGGCTCTTAGAATCATCACCGTCCGGGTAACCAACACGATCCAGAAGGAACTCCCCGGGAATACTATTCGAGGCAGTGATTGATGAAATTGTTGGTGATTCAAGGAGTTTAGTTTTTAAAATAGCAGTATTTCCCCGAGCCTGCCGATTGTTCCACAATTCGATCACTGCTACTTGCTCATTGTTAAATCCCAGGGAAGAGCCAGTCATAAAATTCAATTGATTGCGGATAACCAAAACGGAGCATATAAGGATTGTTGCAAGCCCAAATTGTACGATAAGGAAAGATTGACTCAACGAACCACCCTGTTTTTTTAATGATGTCACACTCGTATCCCTATTTGATAATCTAAAAGTAGTGCTCAAAATCGCAGGATATAAACCGGCAAGCAACCCAACAATTACCAAGAGAAGACTGAGAGAACTTATAGAAAGAGTGCCAAACCATTGAATAAACAGTTCCCGAGAGACAAGTTGCTCGAAATATGGTAGAAATATATAGGCTAGCAGGATTGCTATGGAAAAGGCAATAACCAACATCACAAGTGTCTCCATCAGGGATTGATAAATGAGCTGAGATTGATTTGCTCCAATTACCTTTTTGATGCCTATCTGCTTTGTGAACTTCACAGATCTTGCGATAAAGAGGTTGACAAAGTTGAAGATTGAGATAATCAGAATTGCGAGAGAGATTCCTCCTGCTATGTAGATATAAGTTATGTTTCCATTGGCAGAAATCTCATTTCCAAGGTTCGATTTCAAGTGAATATCCCAGAGAGGTTGGGTAAATAATTTGATGGTGAAACCCATTCTTAGGGCCTCTTCCCCATAAGCATCCATCACCAGGTTTTCAATCTTTTTGTCGAAAGCAAGCTTATCGACACCTTCCTGCAATCGAAAATAAGTATGTGTACCTAGCGAGAACCAACCACGTATGTGTGGATAAATGAGCTCCCTCGTTTTATGTGACACCAAGTAGTCAAATTGAAAGTGAGAATTGGAAGGCGTGTTCTCAACTACTCCGGAAACTTCAAGCTGCAATGTATCTCTAATCCTCAATTCAAGAAATTGTCCAATGGGGTCTGAATTTCCAAAATACTTTTCTGCCAGATTTTGTGTCAATACAATCTTGTACGGTTCGTCGAGAACATCCGACCTGGTTCCGTTGAGCAGTTTGAAATCAAATACTTCAAAAAACGCGTCCCCGGTGAAAAAACCATTTTCCTCCAGAAAAGCCTGATTCCCCGGACCTGTCATTGTACCGCCGCAATTTCTAACTCTTACAACTTGCTCTATTTCGGGATAGCTTTCCTGCACTTCCGGCGCCACCAGGGCAGAGACCCATGCCAATTGCCTGGTTGGCTGATTATCACTTTCAATTTGATAGCCAAACCGAAAAGTTCTGTCACCTAATGAATGAAATTTATCAAAGCTTAATTCATGTGAGATGTATGTGGCCAATAGGATTACCGCCATCAAACCAATGGATAAGCTGAAAATATTTAGCGAGCTGTTTACTCGAGTTTTCAGGAGGTTTCTTGTTGCAAATTTCAAATTCAGTTTGAATGTAGTTAAGGGGTTCATATTTCTATTTCTTTTAAGTGGTTTAATGGCAAATGGTTTGAAAAACATCAAAACATTAAGAACAAAGAACAGCTTGGCCTTGCATGGACTCATTTCCTCGATCCGTCGATTGAAAATTGCTACCAGGTCCCCTTCCACTCCCTGGATCAGATCTTCTCTACAAAACCATCGAAGAAACTTAAGTGCCCAATTCGGTGGCTGGACCAAGTTGTTTTTCTGATCGTCTTCATGTTTACTCATACTTTAGCGTGTTCACTGGATCCGTATTTGCGGCATGTAAGCTTTGGGAAAGAATAGCCAATCCTGCAACAATTGTGGAAATGACTCCTGCGAAAAGGAAAATAAACGGACTTAGTTCGATCCGATATGCAAAACTCTGCAACCAATTTTCGGCTATGTAGTATCCGGCAGGTATTGAAACAACAAAACTGACCACTACTAGCAAAAGAAACCCCTTCATAATAACGATTACAATATTCCAAGTGCCGGCTCCCAACACTTTTCGAACGCCAATTTCTTTTGTTCGCTTTTTCACCGTAAATGTGGCAAGTCCAAATAGTCCCAGGCATGCAATGAAAATGGCAAGCAAAGCAAAGAACTGGATCATCTGACCAAGTCTTTCTTCCTTAAGGTATTGATCTTCTATTTGTTGATCCAAAAATGTGAACTCAAAAGGCCATTGTGGAAACAATTCGAGCCATGCGTCTTCAACAGCACCAAGAGCTGCTAACAGCTGATCATAATCCTGAACATCCAATTTAACGGCCACATCGCCAAAAAAATTGAGTTTGAACACGTTTGGTTTAATGGGCTTGTAAAGAGATTCAAAATTGGCGTCTTTCATTACGCCAATCACTTTTGTCTCCCAACGCCTTGTGGAAAATGTTTTACCAATAGCAGATTCATTCGTCCAGCCTAAGGCACGAACTGCAGCTTCATTGATTAATACTGCTTTAGTTGAATCAGTGGCAAATTCTTTTGAAAAGAACCGACCACTTACCATTTCCAGATCATAAAAATCAAGAAATTCGTAGCCTATATGATTGATACCAATACTTTTTGTTGCCTCCAAGTCTTCACCTTCTACTCGAAAACTACTTACCCATCCAGGCGTTCCGGCAACATATCCTTGATGGATTCCAGCTACATAAGGGAGATTGTTTAGCTTAGACTTAAACAGCTGATATTCGTTTTCCAGCTTGGATCCATGTTTTAGGACAATTGTTTGGCTCTTATCGAACCCCAAATTCTTACCCTTAACCAAGTTCATCTGAAGTTGAACAACGATAATTCCAACAATCAAAATATTTGATACAATAAACTGCCCTATAACGAATGTTTTTCTTAGGCTGGAATTACTACCTCCTTGACCATCTCCTTTCAAGGTTTTGATCGGTTTCAATTTACTTAAGTATAATGATGGATAAGAACCGGCTAATCCACCTACTATGACTGCACCTACGAAAAAAAAGAGCATTAGAATCGGCATCTGGAAGTAGGGAACGGTAAGATTTTGATCCATAAATGAGTTGAACACAGGGATCATCACTTCAATTAAAATTAGACTTAGAATCGTACTTAGCAAGGTCACAAGAATGGACTCAATAATAAACTGCCATATGAGGTTGATTCTGTGAGCTCCCATCACTTTTCTTAACCCAATCTCTTTGGCTCTACTTGATGATTGTGCGGTTGTGAGATTTATAAAGTTGAGACAGGCAATAATAAGAATTAACAGTGCGGTTATTGCAAAACCATATACCTGGCTTTGCGTACTGTTAACTCCGATTTCAGCAGCTAAATTAGATTTTAAATGAATATCGAGCAACGACTGAGACGTATAGTGATACTCAACAGGCGCATTGCTAGATCGACCAAAAAAGTCTTTGCCATCCTCGTGAAAACGCTCATCAAAGGACGCTTTCATTTCTGGACTCTTCAACAAAACATACGTCCACGCTCCTGACCACACCCAATTTCTCTCCAAGTCGTTGAAGCTACTTTCTTGCAACCAACGATAACGCTGCAATTCTAAGGGAACAAGGAAGTCGAAATCGATTTGTGAATTAGTGGATTTCTTTAATATCCCTGTAACTCGTAATTGATTTTCATTTTTAAAGAGGATTGTTTTACCCATTGGGTTTTCACTACCAAAGTAGCGCATCGCTGCCTCTTCAGTCATGACAATACTATTACGGGTGGCTAATGCGTTCTTGGGATCTCCGGAAACAAACGGAAAATCAAAAACTTCAAAAACCTCGGGATCTGTGAAGAATATTTTTTCCTCAGTGAACAGCTTATCTTGATATTTCAGCGTAATCGCATCGTTGTTATCCTCATGGAACCGGACAACCTTTTCCACTTCTGGATAATTTTCCAACAATCGATGTTTCATTGGAAATACTACTCGCGCAACTCCTGTAGTTGCGCCCCTGGCTTCATATGAGTAGACAGTACGAACAATACGGTCCGCCTTCGAATGAAATTTATCGTACGACAATTCACTAAAAACGTAGGCGGTCATTATTATGAAGCTTGCAATCCCTATGGCCAGTCCAATGATGTTGATCAAGGAAATGGATTTGGTTTTCATCAAACTTCGAACAGCGATGGTTAGGTAGTTACGAAACATATCTAATCCGT
>JANQST010000006.1 GCA_028279155.1 Cyclobacteriaceae bacterium | reverse complement strand
GAACCGTTCCCAAAACAAGAATATAAGGTTGGGCTTTGAGCTGCCCAAGAAGAAAGACAAAGCTGAGACTTACAACCAGTCTCATCGACGCTGAATGGTTACTGTTTCGTTGATCCAGCACCCGATTGTGATTGTTTGACCTTCCTCGTAATTCTCGTTGAATATTTCTTCTATTGAGGGAAATTGTTCTTTTGAAGCTTGCATCTGTGCCGTGTTTCCAGCGCGTTCATACATTTTGTATGCGGCAAGGTATACAGATCGGTCGATTACTCTGCTTTCTCCGGCTTGGCATTCATTAAAACTTGTGAAGTAAAGGTTTCCAATCAAGTTGTAAGCTGCAGTGTTGTTCGGAACAAAACTTAATGCTTCATAGGCATGTTTTCTGGCAATTATTTTTCTGCCCAATTTGCTCGAAGTAATTGCCAATCCAATTAGTGCATCAGATTTCTGTTCGTTTTCGGTAGACATTTCCAATGCTTTGCTGTGATACAACATTGACTTTTCGAATTCCCCACTTGATAAATATTTGCTCCCCAACACTTTTGCAAGCTCGTAGGTAGGTTGTTCATCATAGACAGTTTCACTAGCTTCTAGAAAATAATGTTGATCAGTACATTTTGCGCGTACAGAATAAGAAAATATTTTTTTAGCTGTACTCATGTCTGAAGGATCCTCTCGAAATTTCGGAACCAATTGGCCTTCAATGAAATCGCAATTGAGTACATCGCCAATAGAGCCTAAGAATCCGTCCACTTTGGCTTGCTCTTTATCCAGTCGTTCTACATTACCACCAGCTTTCCTTTTTTGATCGATTATATCTGAGATCAAGGTATGGATATCAAGGACTTTTTCCGCTGGCATCTTTTCCGGATTTACTTTGTAAAAATTTGTAGCCAGCATCATGTACGGATTGAGGTTGAAGTAAGAAATATCAGGGCCGTTCAATTCATATGCCTTTGCGTACAGATCAGCGAGTAGTGGGTATTTGTTCGATTTGTTGTAATACATTCTGAAAGCTTCATACACCTTTCTGTCCATTGTTGAAGCATCGTTTTCGAAATGTTCAAGCCGCATATCATACATCCAAAGGATTGAATCCTGAAGTCGTACTTTTCTTTCTGCATCAACACCAGCTTTTATGATATTCCCCATGGTTTTAATGCCATTGATATAGATAGAAGGATTCAATTGAGGATTGTTGGTGTATAACCAATTGAGAGGCTGGACTGCTTCTTCCCATTTGCTTTGTGCCATTAATACTTTGTAGTATGCCTCTTTCTCAACAGCAGAATTTTTTAAGGTTTCATCCTCTGGCCATGTCCACCCATTTTGAGCGAATGTTAAGGTTGAAAATATCAAGGCATATACGAAAACGAATACTTGCTTCATTAACTATTATTTAGATGATCTTTATAAGTGGAAGGTTTTCTACTGAAAGACTTTTTCAGTGATGGTTTAGTTTCTGCAAAGTGAATAAAAATTTATACTAAAACGGTCATCATTCAGATTAGTTTTGTGTTAAAAAAATAAACCTGACGCCAAATGTTGAATTTTAAGGAAATCTTGTCTGTTTCGCTGATTTTATTTTCAGTGATCGATATCCTGGGTAGCATCCCTATCATCATTGATTTACGCAAAAAATTCGGTCATATCCAATCCGGAAAAGCGACCATCGTGTCAGGTGTAATCATGGTGGTATTTCTTTTCATTGGAGAAAGTATTTTGGGCCTACTAGGAATTGATATTGCCTCTTTTGCCATTGCAGGAGCAGTTGTTATGTTCTTAATTGGAATGGAAATGGTGCTTGGCATGCAATTGTTTAAATCAGATCCAGAAGAGTCGGCAAGTGCATCTGTTGTCCCATTGGCTTTTCCTTTGATAGCTGGTGCGGGTACTATGACAACTCTTATATCACTAAAAGTCGAATTTTCTACAGCCAATATTTTGGTGGGCATTGTGGTCAACCTTGCATTTGTATATCTGGTTTTGAAGACGAGTAAATGGCTGGAGGGAAAAATTGGAAAAGCTGGTTTTAATATTTTGCGTAAGGTATTTGGTATCGTACTACTTTCAATTGCTATTAAAATTTTTAAAAATCACGTATTGGTATGATCACAATTTACACTGATGGGGCAGCGAAGGGGAATCCAGGACCGGGTGGGTATGGAACTATATTGAGATATGGGGATAGAGAAAAAGAGCTTTCCCAAGGGTTTCGGATGACAACCAATAATCGAATGGAATTGCTAGCAGTGATAGTTGGGCTAGAAGCCATAAAGAAGCCAAAATGGAATGTTAAAGTTGTTTCGGATAGTAAATACGTGGTTGACGCAGTGTCAAAGGGCTGGCTCGATGGTTGGGTGAAAAAGGGGTTCAAGGGGAAAAAGAACCAGGATCTGTGGGAACGCTACCTGAAAGCTGCTGCATCTCACAATGTTCATTTCGAGTGGATCAAGGGTCATGCAGGTCATCCGGAGAACGAACGCTGCGATCAATTAGCTGTTGAAGCAGCAGAAGGAAACCTTTTGCACACAGATGAGGTTTTTGAAAGAAATAGCGGATAATTTAACTTACATAGCGGAAGTAAGTAGTTTCAACCAACTTATATGAAGACCAAAAATATTTATTACGTCCTCTTTCTTGTGGTGATTTTAACAGCGATTGTTGTTTACCTCAAAATCACAAGGGAGAAGAATGAGGAGCATCCTCAAATAACTGAGCTTGCGGTTGAGCCCGATCTTTTGATTAACTCTGCTGATCGATACCTACACGATCACAAACGTTTGGCTGCCATCGAATTCCTGGAAGATGCGATCGCACTAATGAAATTACTCGAGAAAGATGGAGATGATGTGAGTTTGCAAGCGATTGAGGTTGCCATCCATGACCTGGAAGCAATCGAGGCACACATCAAAGCGGATGATATAAACGATGACCTAATGTACGAGGCTTTTGCTGATGCAATGAATTCTTTGGCATTTGCATCTCTGCGAGTGTCGGAAGAATTGATCAAAGAAGGAAAAGAAGAGGAGGCGGATAAGACACTGCATTACGCGATGGAGCATTTACAAAATTCCATAAAATATGCACGTGGTGATCAGAAAGAAGAGGAAATGAAAATTGCTGCACATCTTAATAGAATTATTGAAGAACACCTCCAAAATGACATTTCAGTTATCGATGAGGTGATGGCAGAAATTGATTCAGTAGTGAAAGCTCACGTGATCAAGTAGGATCTACATGCCTCTCAGAAAATTCAAATCCTAGTTGTTCTAACTCTTCAAGAACAGGCCCATAAATTTCCTTTCTTGTTGGAGTGTGAACGCCTGTCAAGTCTATTTTTCCTTGCAGGACGAGTTTAGCAGTAATAGCCAACGGAAGCCCAACGGTTTTTGACATTGCTGTGTTGGTATCATCATCCCCGATCGCTACCATGTGAGATTCTATCTGTTTAGCCTCACCATTTTCTAAATAGTTGAACTTATGCCACATCACAATCATATCACGATCTGTTTCATCCAATGTCCACTTCTTTTTTAGAATGTGTTCCAAAATCTTCGCAGGTGTACCTTTTTCCAGTCCGATAGATTCATCGGAGAACAATCCTAACCACTTGAATTTATACATGATCTCATCTTCCATATCAAGGTTCATGTAGTGCGCAAGTTTTAGTTCTATTGAATCATTGGGATTGTAAGAAAGAAAAGAATTGATGAATTGTCGATGGGTCATTTCAGCCACATTCTCCATTTCAAAGGTGTCGTCCGTAGCTCCAAGCTGAACAAAAACATCCCATGCCTTACAAAACCCTGGTCTTCTTAATGTGCCGCGATAGAGTGTATTAATCCCACGTAGTTTATACAAGTCGAGATATTTCAATGAATCTCTGTTTGCATAGCCTTCAAAATATCCATAGCCTGGAATGTGGATGACTTCTGTTCTTCTAAAAAGTTTGTGGTATGGAATGTACTTATATCTCCCTTCCTGGATGAATTTCACAAACCCCTGTCCAGCTAATACTACATTTCTAGGGTTCCAGGTGAACTTATATTGCCATGGGTTTTCTTTTTCTTCATCTGGGGAGAGGAGGCCACCTGTAAACGTTTCAAATGCAGTTAACTCATGTCCATCTTCTTTGATCCGATCCAATACTTTCATTGCTGACATGTGGTCGATTCCTGGATCAAGTCCCATTTCCATGATCAGTAATTTGTTATTTGCCTCGAATTGTTTGGACAACGATTGGATCTCATCATTTAAATAGGAAGCAGTCAATAAGTGACGGCCAATTTCGGCACATTTTTCTGCTACGGTAAAATGCAGGGCTGCTGGAAGCATGGAAATGATCAGGTCATTGCTAGTTACCATTTTCTCCAATTCTTCCGCATTGGAAACATCAAACGATACTGCTTGAGCATGAGAATGTCCGTTGATCTTATCTTGTGCAAGCGAAACATCTTTTTCGGCTAGTGTAAGCTCCCAATTTTCCTGAGTGGAATGTTCAAGCAAATAATTGATGAGGGAGGTTGAGGATCGGCCTGCGCCAATTACCAGGATTTTTTGCATGACGGCAAATATGTATCGATCAAAATTTTATTAAAAAGCTTATTGTGAATTTTTATTCACAATTGTTGAATTAGCCTGTGCTTTGGCCAACATAAGAACATCTCCAATTAAAACATGGTCAGGTCGGCTGATGACAAATTCAATGGTTTCGGCAACATCATGTGCTGTGAGAGGTTCAAATCCCTGGTACACACTTTTTGCTCTTTCTTTATCTCCTTTAAATCTTACTTCACTGAATTCAGTCTCGACCAAGCCAGGATCAATTGAAGTTACTTTGATGCTATGAGGATTGAGATCTAGCCGCATTCCTTTAGTCAATGCGTCAACCGCATGCTTCGAGGCGCAATAAACATTTCCTTTTGGATAGACTTCAAAACCAGCAA
>JANQST010000569.1 GCA_028279155.1 Cyclobacteriaceae bacterium | reverse complement strand
ATCCTTGGTGGGGCAATTGGTGTGCTAGTTACCAAAAACATCCAAAACCAAAATGAACTGGCAGCATTGAGAAAGGAGATGGAATTAACAAAACAAATGGTCATTACCTCATTGCAAGATCAGTCTTCAGCTACTAGTAGATTAAGAGGTGTGAATACATCAATGGTAATGGAAACCTCGGACGATGAAATCATCAACGTACTCATCAATACTATGAATACGGATGAAAACACCAATGTAAGATTGGCAGCAGTATCTGCACTAGCGCGATTTGCAGATGAAGAGCAGGTACGAAAAGCTTTGATTGGAGCACTGGAAACACAAGATGATCCAGTTGTGGCGATCAGTCTGATCAATCTAATGGTACAATTGAAAGAGAAAGGCGCAGTTGAATCACTCAAGAACTTGCTGCATAGAGGTGAGGTGCATGAGGCTGTAAAAAGCGAAGCTCAATTGGGAATTTTTGAGCTCTCATAACAAGAAATGTATAACTAAGAATAAAAGGTCAAAAACGAATATTAAACTCAATTTAGAAATGAAAAAGCAGAATATACTACTAACAACAATTCTTGCACTGGCTGTTATAACCGGGGCAAGCGCACAGAACGATGAATACAAGTTTACCGCTACAGGGAAGCTCATCGTAAATGGGATCAACAAAATTTCTTTTGAAGGTCACGATGGAAATGAGGTGATTATCTCGACTACCTCACGTTCGTCAAGCAAATCAGAACGAGCAGAAGGATTAAGACTCATTAACGGATCAGGTTTAGAAGATAACACGGGTCTGGGAGTTTCGGTTACTGAATCAGATGGAAACACTGAAATGGAAGAGATTTCTTCAAGATCCAGTAAAAGATACGTGGTTAAGGTTCCAAGCAGTGTAACGGTTGTTTATAAACATTCAACTGCTCACGGAAGTGCTGTATCCTTTTCTGGTATCAGAGGGGAATTAGAGGTAAAGACCAACCACAGTCGGGTAAAACTAGACGATGTAACAGGACCAATGACAATCAGTACAGTGCATGGAAGGATAGAAGCAGATTTCAGTACACTTAATCAAAGTGGTCCTGTATCAATTGCCTCATCCCACGGCCTTATTGATGTGTCATTGCCGGCAGATTCCAAAGCAAACCTGAAGCTAGGCTCCGGATGGGGTGAGATCTACTCAGATTTTGATATTGAAATTGAGAAAACATCAAGATTAAGAAGCTATAGCAGCAATGAAGTTAAAGGTACTCTTAACGGAGGTGGAGTAGATTTTAGTGCGGTTTCTTCGCACGGAAATGTTTACTTGAGGAAAAAGTAGAACCGCGATTTCAGCCTTGTGTCTGAGAAGACGCAGGGCTGAATTGTTAAACCCAAGACACCATTTGAAATGAGGTATCGATTAATCTTATTGGTTATGCTCTGTTATTCAGCGGGTGCACAAACCAAGGTAGAAAAAAGCATTGCAGTAAACCAGGGGCAAAAAGTGGAATTGAATTTCAAACACCCTGAACTGATTACCATAAAGACATGGGACCAAAATGAAATTAAGATCAGTGCAGAAGTTAGTATCAATTTTGGAAGAAATGACGAAGCTTTCCAGTTTGATGTAGCGGAAGGTGAGATGATAAGAATCAATTCCCAGATAGAAAACTATAGTGATCTACCAAGGAATATTGTCATTCGGTACAAAGGTGAGGATTTCTTTTTTGAAACCAAGGATCCACATTCTCCAGAGATAATGAAATTCAGAGAAGAAATCGGAGATAATGGGTACGAATACATGCGTCATGGAGTAATAATGGATATCAAAGTAGATGTATTTGTTCCAAAGGGCATTTCGCTTGATGTGGAAGCTAAATTCGGTTTGGTCGAGGTAGAAGGATTTACCAATGAGCTTGAGGTCTCATCAAAATTTGGCGGAATTGATGTTACTGTTCCGCAAACAAATCCATCCATGAAAGTGAGAACAAAGTTTGGCGATGTATACTCCAACCTCGACATGGAGTTTTCCTCTCGAGATCGTTATGAGATTGGTAGGTGGGTCACATTGGAAGGTAAAGGGAGCAATCCATCAAATCCGCAATCTTTCAGGTCTGAGTTTGGGAATGTGTATTTGAGGAAGATGTAGGCCTCTTTGTAATGCTAGCGGTACAGAAGTCCCTCTTTTTTAGTATCGAACAACCAATTGATAGTCATGCTGAACTTGTTTCAGCATCTTCATTAATTGCTATAGTGCTAGCCACCTCCCGAATCACCTTAACCAGATAATCCACCGTGCCTTCATGCATGCGATGATTGATTAAGCACGCACGAATCACAAATTGATCATTGAGTGTCGTACCCGTAATAAATATCCGGCCATCGTTTTCCAAGGCAGGAATAAGTCGACGGTTAAAACCGTTAATCTCATCTTCTGAATTCAGATCCTTTACATATCTGAAGCATGCAACTGCAAGCTCTGATTGGGATATTAATTCAAAATCGTCAGAAGCTACAACCAATTTTGCCAGGTATTGGGTGAGATCAATGTCCTTTTGTATCATTTGTTTGATCCTATTAATTCCATAGGATTTGATGCTCATCCAAATTTTTAATGCCTTTCCACTTCTTGAAAGTTGAAAGTAGTGCTCATTAAAATTCAGTCTGTCAGAATCTTCCAGGGAAGCATCAAGGTAAGATGCCTTTTTGAAATAGGTCCTGCGTAAAGTTTCCCAGTTTTTTACCAAAAGGCATCCGGCCTCAAATGATTGATACAACCACTTGTGAAAATCAATGGCTAGTGAGTCTGCTAATTCGATTCCTTTGTACTGGTTTTTAAGAGAATCGAGTGAACTGGCCAACCCGCCATACGCTCCATCAATATGAAACCACAATTCATATTTTTTTGCAAGAGTTGCAAGTGATTCAAGGTCATCAATGGCACCTGTATTTACAGTGCCCGCAGTGCCAATGATGCAAAAAGGAGTGAAGCCATTTTCAAGGTCGACTTTGATGGCAGCTTCAAGCGCTTCCAGGTTTATAGTGAAATCTTCATTGACGGAGATCTTTCTTAAATGATCTGTGCCTATACCTAACTCATCCATACTCTTATCCACGCAACTATGTACCTCGCTGGACGCGTAAGCTGTAAATGGGTTAAGACCAAAAAGCCCTTTTTTGCGAACCTCATTCTTCTCGAAAAAAACATTTCGCGCTACAGTTAAGCCGGTTAGGTTGGCAGCAGAACCACCACTTACAAGTACACCTTTGGCGTTCTGATCGTAATTCATCATTTCACCAGCCCATTGGATTACACGCTTCTCTATTTCACTAATGGCAGGAGCAAGATGCCATTTTCCCACGTTTTGATTAATGGTGGAGGTTAGCTTGTCTGCAATGATGGACATTTGTGAACCACCAGCCATAACGTAGGCATACATGTAGGGCCCAAGGTTATTCGTTGCGGTATCCAATACTTTTTCTTTTACCAGTTCAAGGAGCTCTTGATCGTCCATTCCATCTTGCGGAAGAGGTTCATCAAACCAGCTTTCAATTTCTTGTTGGGGGTAGTTGTGAAATGCCTTTTGATTTTCCAAATCAGAAAATTTGCTCAACACAAGCTCAGAACTTTTGTCAAGCAGATCAGCGAAAGCTTCTGGAGTAAGATCTAAGGAATTATTCATTGGCTAGTTCATTTAAGGTTCGTTCTTTAAAATCATGCTGACTAAGCTGAATCTCGACGGACTCCAATTGATCGAGAAAAGAAGTGTCCTGAAATAGTTTCTCAACACCGACTGTACCGGCCTTCCAGACTTTTTCGAACTCTGGAATGTTGTCATGCGCTTTTTGAGAAAGTGAGAATTGACGTTTTCTGGAATCCGTTTTGTCTGGAGCAGATTCGAGGTAGCCATTCGCTTCCATTTTATTGACCAGGCTTATGACTGATGGGTGCGAAAAATGAAGTTTGGATGCCATTTCCATCACAGAAAGCTGTTCATACTTCTGAAGGAGCTTGAAGATCAGGTACCAGTTAGGCTCGATATCCAATCCTAGCGTTTTGTACATGTCCCGACCACTGTGGACCATTGCCTCACTTATTCGTTTTAAACGTGTTGCCAAGGCGAGGTAGCCTAATTCATTTACAAAGTCATATTTCATGATAATAAACGTAGTTGACTACACTAATATAGTAAAATAAGTAGACAGCTACATTTATTTCATGCAAAATCTTAAATAACCTTGTGATTGGTTAATCATTCGTACCTGATGACCTTAGATGGATTTGTCAATGCTGCCCTTAGCGTATGATAACTGATAGTGAGGATTGTGATAACAGAAACAGATAAAAAGGCCAGAAAAAAGATCTCTATCCCGAAATCTGTTCTGTAAGCAAAACTTTCAATCCATTTAGAGCCGCCGAGATAGCCAGCTGGTAGCGCGATAATAGATGTAATGCAAATCAAAATCAGAAACTCTTTGTTGAGTAACAGCAACACCTGATGAATCTTTGCTCCAAGTACTTTACGTATGCCGATTTCCTTCATTTTT
>JANQST010000560.1 GCA_028279155.1 Cyclobacteriaceae bacterium | reverse complement strand
CCCCATTGCGAGATACAATGAGGTTATGACTTCCGACCACCATATTTGCAGATTGCCGATTTCAAAAAGGAAGTTGGCATTTCACGAACAATCGCCCTTACAGCCACGGCCACTAAGGCAGTGAAAGAAGACATCATTTCTAAACTGGAACTGAAAGATTGCCAAACGTTCCAGAAAAGCTTTGCTCGTGCAAACCTTTCGTATTCGGTCTTTAAACTCGAAAGTAAGCAGCAAAAACTGGTTGAAATACTCGAAAATGTTCATGGTTCAAGCGTGGTGTACGTTCGAAGTAGAAAGCGGACAAAGGAGATATCGGATTTCTTAAATCGAAACGGGATCTCTTCTACTTTTTATCATGCGGGATTGAGCGGCAAAGAGCGTGACGAACGACAAGCTGCCTGGATCGGAAATCAAACACGCGTGGTAGTGGCTACCAATGCGTTCGGTATGGGGATCGACAAACCGGATGTTCGAACAGTTGTGCATATGGATCTTCCGGATACGTTAGAAGCTTATTACCAGGAAGCCGGACGCGCAGGAAGAGATGAGAAAAAGGCATATGCCGTGGCGCTCTACCACAATCAGGACACCACGGAATTGAAAGATCGGGCTGAACGATCTGTTGTAAGTAAGGAAGATCTGAAACGAACGTACCAGGCATTGGCCAATTTCTACAAGCTCGCCATCGGTAGTCAGTCGTTTTCAAGTTTTGAATTCGATTTTGAGCAATTCACAACAACCTACAACCTTTCATCAGTCACGACTTTTTCTGCAATGAAAAAACTGTCAGACGAAGGATTGATACAGCTAACGGATGGTTTTTATGAGCAATCGAGGATGAGTTTCATTCTTGAAAAACCTGAGATCTATACATACCAGGTAGCTAATCCTAAACTGGATCCAATCCTGAAAAGCCTTATGCGATTGTATGGAGGGGAGCTTTTCGCCAACTACCTTCCAATCAAAGAGAAGGAGATTGCCTCTCTTTTGAAAACTGATGTTCGGCAAGTGAAAAAGTGGCTTCAATTCCTTCATGATCAGAAGGTAATAGATTACCAAACCTCATCTGATTCGCAAAGAATTACATTTTTGACCCCCCGTCAAGATGTGGAAAATCTGCCTATTGATAACAAACAAATCGAATGGCGGAGGAATTTAGCAATGGAAAAGGCACAGGCTGTTGTTGACTATATGACCACCGATCAATGTAGAACCAATGTTTTCCAGCGTTATTTTGATGAAGAACCAGAAGCTACATGTGGCATTTGTGACATTGATTTATCAAGGCGGGCACAAAAAGATTTGACGACAGAGCAGGTTAAAAATATCCTGGTAGCAAAATCAAGTTCATTTTCTGAACTGAAAACCGAATTCATTTCCTACTCCGAGGAACAAATCTTAGCACAATTGAGAATCTTACTTGAAGACGGCTATATCATTGAGAATAATGGAGTGTATTCGCTTAAGTAGGTTTCAATTTTCACGACTTACTCCGATGGTAATGCCTCCACCAAATGGCTTAACTTGAATGGGTGCTTCAGGGAGCGTTCTCGATATCGAATACGTTAGGTAAGGTTGGATTCTCAAAGAATAGCGACCTGATAAATTTCTTTTTGTGAGATAGGAAATGTTGAG
Source organism: Cyclobacteriaceae bacterium (assembly GCA_028279155.1). Classification (GTDB taxonomy): domain Bacteria; phylum Bacteroidota; class Bacteroidia; order Cytophagales; family Cyclobacteriaceae; genus Ekhidna. The sequence goes on along the minus strand of JANQST010000560.1, from coordinate 24,199 downwards.
AAACTGTTGGTATTCTGCAAACACTTCTCGATTCGCATCTCCGATCTGGATCACTTTAGAATTCAACATTCTTGCAACGTCCAGTGAAAGCCCTACAGATTGATAGTAGGGTTTGCTTCCGATCTTGTGTTGAAAGCCAAGATTGACACCCAACCCATGGACTGCAGATTTTGTTTCTGATTTGATGCTGTTGGGTGTTGAACCTTGCGATTCCACAAAATCTAGAATTGTATTCTGATACGAATAGGATAAGTTTCTCTGTAGTAGCAGGTAGCTTACTCCAAACTCCAGTTCTATCAGTGCATTGATGGGCTTGACAATTCCGAATTTGCTTTTGAAACCGATTCTTTCTGTCAAGTCCAAATCAGAATTAATGTTCTGGAAGAAGAGCGCATCATTCTGATTAGGGAGTAGTCGATCGTATAGTAGAAATGAAGAAAGGTCAAAGAATAGCTCTGAATTTTTCTTAATCGTTTTAGTCGAATCAATTGAGATAAGATCAGTATTTAACCGGTATGTAGAGATACTGACTAAAAGCTCGGATCTAGAAGGGATCAAAGGATCAAAATTGGTTAGCTCATTTTGGCTTTTAGATTCAATTTCTGTCTGGCTAAGTTCAGTGCCGGTATTAGTATCGTCACTGGAATTTTCCTGAACTTTTATAATTGGAATAAAGACTATTGGCTGATTCGGTGAGGTATTAAAAGGATCATTTTTTGAATCGAAAGGTGTGGAAGCCTCTTCTTCATCTATCGGAGCTGAAGCAATGATTGTTGGTGTTTCTTGAATTGGCAATTGACCAACGCTTTCTTTTGTGATTGCTTGGTTAGACTGGCCCAGATTCTCAGTTGCTTGATAGGGGGTTTCATCTTGAAAGAACCATATCAATGAACTGATGACAACAAGAACTGCTAAGCCAACTTTCATATAGTTAAGAATAGCTCCTTGGTTGCCAGCCTCATCAAGTGCTGCGTTCAATTCAGTCCATGAATCACCAGAGGTTGGTGCTTTAAAATCCTCGAATCTAGACTTAAGAAGGTCTTGTATTTCTTTATCAGATAGCTCTTTCATAAGACATGTCAATTTTCCTTAATTCATTTTTCACCATTCTCTTCGCTCTGGTTAGTTGGGACCGTGAAGTGCTTGTGGAAATCTGAAGTTTCCCAGCAATTTCTTCATGGCTAAATCCATCAATCATATACAAGTTGAAAATCATTCTAAATCCTGTTGGAAGCTTATTGATGATTTCTAGTAAATGGATGGTATCAAGACGCTCAATGATTGCCTTTTCGTCCTCGAACCAAGGTTGGTCCTCTTGGTTAAATGGTTCAGAATCAATCCGTCTTTTTAATTTGTTATAATCATCAATGGCATGATTTACTGTGATGCGATGGATCCAACTTTCAAGATTTTCAATCCGCTTTTCGGACTTCAAGCTCTTGAAGATTTTAATAAAAGATTCTTGACACAAATCCTTAGCCTCATCTTCATTCCTGGCAAATCGTAGACAAATACCCATGACTTTATCCTTGTATCTGTCATGCAGAACATTTTGTTCTTTTCGTCGATTCTTTCGACAGCCAGCAATGACCTGGTGTGGCGTCATGTGATCCATGTCTGAATCATATAATTTTGGTTTAGTCAGCTATAACATCAATCGTAACTAATCCTGTGCCGTAGAAATCGCAAACTTCACTTGCTCTATGTGGCAAATCCGAAGAGCTCAATGTTCCACCATTTTTCCCAGCGCTACCGGCTAGTCCATAACAAACGCTATAGATGAATTGTAATCGTCCTGTAGTTATAGGGGTGATAGCTAGAATGTGATCCTCGGTGTCTGAATCTCTCGAGACGTCTATAATATCCCAGAATTCAAACTCCTCACTATTACACGTCCAATCGAAAATGGCAACACTGCCGCCAAGTTCTTCATTGAAACAAATACCGTCATTTTCGGTGATATTGAGCGTGCCCGTTTCTCCAAGTTTGATCGTTATATAATCACTTTGGCCACCGAACGTGCAACCATCATTTTTTGGATTCACATTGAGTGTTGCAAACCCAATCGTTTCAGATACATCGTTCACAACCGAAATAACCGTTTGATCACTTTGCAAAGCTCCTGTAGGCGTGTATTGTAAAAATTGATTGTCACAGAGGATTTCTGCATTACCAGCAGTGGGCGAAACACTCAATTCAATATTTTCCGAATAGTTTTCTCCGAGAAGTGCCTCTAAATCTGCTATGGTCTCAGAATCTTCAACCGTATAAATGTCGAACGTTCCAAAATCCTGTATTTCTGGTTTGACATCATCGTTTTGAATGTCACAGCTGAATAGAAACAACAAGGGGATGGCTTTGAGGTATTTTTTCATGATTAATTGCTTTTAGTCTTTATTGGCAAGACTGTTTTGATGACAAATTCGCTGCATGAAAACTGTAATGAATAGGAATTTAATTCCTAACATTCCGGTCTAATCTACAGTGGGTAGGGTTTTGGTGTGTGGCCAGCGTTTTAACTCTTGGGTTGAATCACAAATCACACTGTTGATTTTATACTATTTTTACTTTGATAAGTACAATAACAATCAGCTTTAAATGAAATTCCTATTTTCGGCGGCAATCATCCTTTGCTTCGCCTTTTCCATACAAGGACAAGGGCTACCGTTAGAAAAGGAAACGAGGTGGACCACCGGTGTATGGTTTGGGATCTACACCAAATACCATTTCAATGAAAAGTGGGCCTATTATGGTGAATACCATATTCGAAGAAGAGAGGTTTTGGACCAAATGGGACAGATTTATTTGCGGTTGGGAGCAACGTATCGAGTCACAAAATACTTTGAGGTTACCGCAGGATTTGTAAATCCTTATTACTGGGCTCCAAATCCGGAAGCGGAGAACATAGACAAGGTTGTTCCTCAATACCGAACCTGGGAGCAAGCGGTATTGGCCACACCTTTTGATCACATCAAAGTGATGCATCAGTTACGTTTAGAACAGCGTTTTAGACGAAGTTTTGAGAAAGGCTCCGCTTTCAAATTGACTCACAGATTTAGATACAAGCTCACGACCTATATTCCGCTGAATCATCAGGATTTTACACCTCAGACTTTGTTTTTGGCTCTCTATAATGAGATTTTCATCCAGGCCGGTAAATCTGTAGTTTACAACCATCTGGAAGACAATCGGGCGTATGCCGGATTAGGATATAACATCAACCACGACCTACAAGTACAGGCTGGTTACATGTACAGTTACCGGCATGACGGTGCACCGCATCGCTATGAAAACAGGAATATTTTTCGGTTAAGTGTTTATCATCACCTGGATCTACATCGAAACACAAAAGCGATCCCTGATGTGATGATACACTAACTTATTCTTCCAGAGCCGCAACCCCTGGCAGCACTTTCCCTTCCATGTATTCCAAAAGCGCTCCTCCGCCGGTTGATACATAGGAGACTTTGTCGCCATATCCGAGATTGTTGACAGCAGCGGCAGAATCGCCACCACCAATCAGTGAAAACCCGCCAGCTTCAGTGGCTTTTACTACAGCTTTGGCAATTTCGTTGGTGCCTTCTGCGAAGTTGCTCATTTCGAAAACACCCATTGGACCGTTCCAAAGTACAGTTTTTGATTTTTCAATCGCAGATGAAAAAACCTCTCTCGCTTCCGGACCAATGTCCAGACCCATCCAGCCGTTGGGAATGCTATAGTTGTCTGCAGTTTCTCTGTTTGCTTCGTTGTTGAAATCATCGGCGATGATAGAATCTTTGGGGAGTAAAAGGTCAACTCCTTTTTCTTTCGCTTTGGAGATAAGCTCTTTCGCTAAAGGCAACTTATCTTCCTCAACCAATGAATTCCCTACCTGCCCACCGATGGCTTTGAAAAATGTATAACTCATTCCTCCACCGATGATGAGATGATCTACTTTGTCCAATAATTTTTCTATGATCAGGATTTTGTCAGAAATCTTGGCTCCTCCCATAATTGCTGTGAAGGGGCGTTTTGATTTTTCCAGTACTTTTTTCGCGTTGTCCAACTCTTGTTGCATTACAAACCCGCAGCATTTCTCAGTAAAAAATTGGGCTGCGATTGTGGTTGACGCATGTGACCGATGAGCGGTACCAAATGCATCATTTACATAGATGTCTCCCAGTGAAGCCAACTTCTCAGCAAAAGCTTCATCACCGGCCGTTTCTTCTTTATAGAATCGCACATTTTCCAACAGCAACACTTCGCCATCCTGCAATGCAGCAGCTTGTTCTTTTGCGGATTCCCCAATGCAATCATCAGCGAACTTCACATCGACTCCAAGCTTTGCAGAGAGATTGGGAATGATGTGCTTAAGTGAAAACTTGTTCTCAGGACCATTTTTTGGTCGTCCTAGGTGACTCATCAAAATAGCCGAACCACCATCCTCCAGGATTTTCTTTAAGGTAGGAACAGCTGCGTTGATTCGGGTTTCATCCGTTACTTCCTGGTTGTCATTCAAAGGCACATTAAAATCGACACGGATGAGGGCTTTTTTCCCTTGAAAATTAAAATCTGAGATGGTTTTCATTAAACGATTTGATTTAAGCCGCAAACTTAGGGGCCCAATTGATAATTGACAATTTGTAATTCGTAATTATATGGCTACTTCGTTCGCTCAATCGTAAACTGCACCAAATCTTTAAGAGAGGTACGATAGGTTGATTCAGGAAAGGAAGAAAGAATGTCTTTGGCTTTTTGATGGTATTTCTCCATCACGGAAGTTGCATATTCAATTCCGCCGGAATTCTTGACAAAGGAAATAACCTCATTCACCAGTTTTGGTTTTTTCTCACTTTTGCGTACCAGTTTCTTGATTCTGCGCACTTCGCTTTTGGAAGCTTTGCTCAAGGCATGAATGAGCGGGAGGGTCATTTTTTTCTCACGAATATCAATTCCAGTTGGCTTACCAATCTCAAACGCCCCATAGTCAAATAGATCATCCTTGATTTGGAAGGCCATCCCCACATTCTCACCAAACTCACCCATTTTGGCAATGGCTTCATGATCGGCTCCCGCAGAAGCCGCACCCACCCGGCAGCAGGAGGTAATAAGACTCGCAGTTTTCGCGCGGATCACTTCATAATAAACATCCTCACTGATATCCAGCTTTCTTGCTTTTTCCATTTGAAGCAGCTCACCTTCACTCATTTCTTTTACAGCTTCAGTGGTAATCCTGAGTAGATCATGATCGCCATTGTCCATGGAAAGAATTAGTCCTCTTGACAAGAGGAAGTCTCCAACCAGAACAGCGATTTTGTTTTTCCATAGTGCGTTGATGGAGAAAAATCCACGTCGGTAATGGGAATCGTCAACTACATCATCGTGAACGAGTGTGGCAGTATGTAAAAGCTCAATAAGGGAAGCTCCACGATAAGTTGCTTCAGAAATCTGACCGGAAGTTCCTGCACTTAGAAAAACAAACAACGGACGCATTTGCTTACCTTTTCGCTTCACGATATAGCCCATGATCTTATCCAGGAGCATTACTTTGCTCTTCATGGATTGGCGAAACTTCTTCTCAAACTCCACCATCTCCGCAGCGACCGGCGATTGTATGTCTTTTAGTTTAAGCGGCATGTTATTGTTTCACAAATGTCAGCCTTTCTTTTGAAGAATGTGATACAATCTCCAGAATATAAACACCTGTTTCGACGGTTTGTAGACTTAACCGGTACTCCGGCTGCTTCACTTCTTTGGTGAGTATCTCCCTGCCCTGAAGATCCAGTATGCGCAGGGAATAGTAGGTGTCTGATTTTGTTCGAATAAAAATGTGATCCTGAGCAGGAATAGGATATGCAGTAAACGCATTTTGTTCAATGCCCAAAACGGTTCCTTCAAAGTAGTCTTTAGCTTTATCAAAAGCTTCTTGGCCAATAGTTAACCCAATCACTCTTCCTGGAATATCATCGGCAGGAGGGTGGATACCGCCCCAAATTCGGGACAGACTGCATTGATCCGCAGCGTCCTGGTAGGTGGCCCATTGCAGGACAACATCAACACTTGGTCCATCCTCAAACACGAGGAATTCGTTTGCTTTGGCTTCAAACTCTCCAACACCTCCCGGGAAAAACTCACTTCCGGTTAAAGCAGTCAACACGGTTGCAGCCGCACTACTATAGGTTGAATGCCCGGAAACGTATCCAGCAAATGGTGGTGTCACAAATGAGGGGCGTTGGTAGGGTACCCAGTCTTCTGCCAGAATCCAGTCGACACCAGCAACATCCGTTTCTTCATTGTTGATAAATGCAGGTCCGCGCCATGCCTTCACCTTTATTTTCCCGACATTTTCATCGCCAGCGCCAGCTAATGCATCTCCTGTTTCAACCAATTCTATGAATCCGTCAACAAGAGAAATTCCTTCTGCATTGAAACTTGGCATGGTATCATCGGTAGATTGGCCTTTGTCAGCCATGTATCGGATCGCGGAAATTGGACGGATGTAATCGTACCAGCCTTTGATACCCCATGCGGAAATGGCTGCATCGTGCATGGCACCTCCCAGGGTGAAGTAGGTTTTTACATCCCACTCCAGGTCACTGAGCTCAGCACCAGTTCCTTCTAATTTTTTCTCAATCAAATCATGATCGCTTACATAATTAAGTATCGTGTACCAATGCCCCGGAGGAGTTTCCGAATCAGGTCCGTCCGCCCAAAACTCTGCCAGCACCCGAGCGTAATCTCCACGTGGCACCAACTGCTCTGCATATGGTGTGTTGGTAATCGGGTTCATAATTCTACCTTCACTTCCGTCACCACCATTTTCAAAATCATAGAAATCAGGATAGTTCTCAAATGATGCAGGATAGGAGGTAATGTTTCCAATGGATTTAGGCGAGATGTCCCACATAACTCCATCCGTATGATCGAGGTGTGAAGACCATGCACTTACTAAGGAAAAGCCCCATTTATAGTCTTCATCTGTATCGGAACCTAGATAAGGAGGTGCTCCAGGGTCATGCGCCACCTGGTAAGAAAACCCATCGCGCATGTAGGTTGTTATGTCGGACTCCTTTAAAGCGAATGGAGTTACACTTCCCCATTCCGGACTTAGAAAATCAGGGGTGGAGCCAGGAATGATATTTCCGGCTTGGTCAATAAACACTTCTAGCGTAAGCGGTTGCCATCGGTTGGCATCCGTAATATCCGGATTGCCAGGTAAGTCAACGATTAAAGGTTCGTTGGCACTTTCGTAGACAAGGTTTTCGTAATCATTCACTTCATTGGATTCATCTTCCAATCCGTAGTTGATGATACAAGAAGCGATGTAGTTTCCCAGTGCTGCTGCTGATCCATTGGAATAGTCCGTTGAAGTTACGCTTGTAGCGTATCCAAGTCTATCCATCAATGAATCCGCTTTGAAATAAGTTGTTACTTCCCCGGGCGAACCTTCAAATCGGTGAATCAACAACCGATAGGTCATGTAACTCATGGTTTCTTCAATACCTTCTAACTGGTTTCCAGTGAAGGGAAAATCACCCAATTCGCATTCAATTTGCAAAGTCGGATTATCGAGAAAGTAGGAACTTCCCTGATTGTCCTGATAGGTGTTCCAGGAATCATACATGCCTGCGGAAATGTGGAAAAGGTTGCGCGCATGAACGGTTGGACGCGCAAGATCATTTCTAATGGCCTCAAGCAAAACCTCGTTCCATTGCCTCGCAATAGAATGTTGCGCTTTTACAGAAAAGCTTAGAAGTAGGAATATTAGAAGGTTAAATAGAACTCTGGTCACCTGGATATCGATTTCAAAGCTCAAACTTATTAAATCGATTTATCTTTCCACCTGATTTCTAAAAATGGTAAATGGGTAGAAAAAAGGTTCGGTATTCGGAAATTGTACCTAAGAAAAGAGATTGGCCGATCGTTCAGCTCTCCAAAAACCGAAAAGCTTTTATTGATGAGGTAGCGAAAGAGGCTTATGATAAGTTTCTTAAGGAGAAGAATGGAACCATTCGTGAGGAAATTGAGATGACCATTCATCGCGAAAAATTACGAATGAAGGCCAACCCATGGAAGGTAGATCCACAGGATGAGCGAGCTTATTGGAGTGGCATTCAATCAAGGTTACTGGATATTGATATTGAGGATAAAAAGGAAGCTGTTGAACAGGAAAAGCAGATCTTGATGGATATTATGCTACGATACTCGGAAGAGATCGCTGGCAATTTCAGAAAATCATATTACCGGTTTGCTCAAAGATTTGTGACGTTTGGTTTTGCGAGGCTATTGAATGCAGCCAGGGTGAAGGGTTTACTTGCATTGTTTAGCAAGCAGCTGGACCTGGACGATAAATTGCATGTAGTAGGGGAGACTGAGCACATTAGGAAATTAGCAAAGCTGGGAACAGTTGTGATGGTACCCACCCATTTCAGCAATCTAGATTCCATACTTATCGGCTGGGCAATCCAGCACCTTGGTTTGCCTCCCTTTATTTATGGAGCAGGCCTAAACCTTTTTAATATCAAGATCCTCGCTTACTTCATGAATAGCCTGGGCGCCTATAAAGTGGATCGAAGAAAGAAGAATCCTATTTACCTGGAAACGTTGAAATCCTATTCTAATCGGGCGATCCAACGCGGATGTCATAGTTTATTCTTTCCGGGAGGCACACGTTCCCGATCCGGTGAGATCGAGACACGATTAAAAATGGGACTGCTTAGTACGGCAATCGAAGCGCAGCGCGAAATGTATCAAACAGCCAATGGTGAGCCCGCCAAGCGAGTATTTATCGTTCCAGTGGTTATCAACTATCATTTTACTCTTGAGGCCCCCGCACTCATCAAGGAGCATTTGAAACGGACAGGAAGGGAGCGCTATTACGTGGAAGCTGATGAATTTTCAACTTCATACAAGATAAGCACCTTCATGTTCAAGTTTTTTACCAAAGGCTCCGACATCTCGGTGAGCATTGGCCGAGGTATGGACATTCTTGGAAATTACGTGGATGATGAAGGAAACAGCTTTGACAAGAATGATAATGCCATCAACCCCAAAGATTATTTCCTAAGAGGAAAGGAAATCACAGTAGACAAGCAACGTGAGAATGAATATGTGCGAGTGCTTTCCAATAGAATAGTGGAGGAATATCACAAGTATAACCGTGTTTTCGCAAGTCATTTGGTGGCCTTTACGGCATTCAAGATGTTGGAAAAGAAGCATTCAAAACTGGATCTTTATAATGTCTTGCGACTTCCCGATGAAGATTTGATCTTAGATTATGAGGAGTTTAAGAAAGAGTACAAGAAGCTAAGGACAAAGTTGGAAAAGCTTCATAAGAAGGGCCAGGTCAATATGGCTTTGCATATGAAGAAGAAAACGGATCAATCGATTCTGCACGGACTTAAGAATGTTGGCCTGTATCATGACCAACGTCCATTGGTATTGAAAGGAGATAAGATAATTATCAAAGACACAAATACGTTGTACTATTATCACAATCGAATGAATGGCTATGGGCTCGAAAAATTCATCTAAGGAAACCATTGGGGTCGTAGGCGCAGGCAGTTTCGGGACAGCTATCGCGAATATTTTAGCAGAAAACTCAGCTCATGTCATCATGTATGTTCGCTCGGATGAAAAGGAGCAAAGTATCAATAAGACCAGAATCAGCTCCGGGCAAAAGTTAGCTGACAACATAAGGATAACCCGTGACCTGCAGGAAGTGGCAGAATCTTGTGAGGTTATATTTCCAATGGTTCCTTCAGCAAATTTTAGGGAGATGATTATCTCGCTCTCGCCTCATTTGCGTCCATATCATGTGTTGATTCACGGAACGAAGGGATTTGACCTTCACATTCCGAAAAAAGAAAAAATTACCAAAACGAATCCGATTACGAGGGAACATGTAAAAACAATCTCGGAGGTGATCAAAGAAGAAACTTCAGTGCTTCGTGTCGGATGTCTGGCAGGACCAAACCTGGCCAGGGAGCTTGATCAAAGAAAACCAGCTGCTACTGTTGTTGCTTCCCACTTTGATGAAGTGATATCTATTGGACAGCAGCTGTTGAAGAACGATCGCTTCATGATTTATGGTAGTGGTGATCTAATCGGCATTGAACTTTGTGGAATATTAAAGAATATCATTGCCGTAGGGGCAGGTACAATTAGCGGCATGGATCTTGGGGAAAATGCCAAAGCACTTTTTATCAGTCGTGGACTTGTTGAAATGGTGTACATAGGTCAGGCGCTAGGGGGCAATGCACAGGCATTTCTAGGGCTAGCAGGAGTCGGTGATCTCATTGCTACATGTACTTCTAACCTAAGTCGAAATTTCACTGTCGGTTATCGCTTAGCAAAAGGAGAAACGCTTGACGAGATAATCGAATCAATGGATGAAGTAGCAGAAGGTGTGAAAACAATAAACATCGTTACTCAACTTGCAGAATCTTACGGTGTAAGGTGTCCGATTACTGAGACTTTGCACAAGATCATTCATGGTGAAATGACCATAAATAAAGCACATGCTTATCTAATGAGCTTCCCTTTTAGAGCTGAGATTGATTTCTTAGATAAGGAGAAAGAGTCAGTGTGATTTTGACTATCCTAGTTTCCTCCTTTGAGTTTTTTCATCATCTCGGATAAGTCTGCTCCTTCACTAAAAGTGACACCTTCGGGAATTTTTAGTTTGTCCTGAGGTACTTCACCTTCTGCGAAAGAAACGGCGGTGATATTCATCTGCATTCCCATATTCACCTCGGTTTTCAAGGGGATAGAATTCCAAACGTACGTTTTAGTGCCCATCTGCTTAATCTCCCAGACATCACAAGTCTTATCAAGAAGCGTAGCTGTTCCGGTTTTTTCTCCTCCCATCTGCTTCATCATCTGTTCTCCCATTTCTATAAGCTCATCATCCTTGAGTTCTGCGAACATGGGGTTTTCCATCTTTGTACCTGTATTGGTAGCCAGATCGATGGAATAAATCATTTTGCCTTCTAAAATTGTTAGCGTGCTGGTTTTTTGAGAGAATCCACCAAAACTTAACTCTGTTTCGGAGTATTTTGCCTCACGGTATCCCCAGTCATCGAAATAAATGGTTTCCTTTCCGGATTGTGCGCCGCTCAGTTCATACTCTATAATCCCTGATTTAACTCCATATCGTTTGAATTCCTGGTCTGGACTTGAGTTAAAAAATGAAAAAAGTAGAAATAGGTTCGTTAACAAGAGTGTTTTCATGATTGTAAGATTGGGTGATAAACTCTAAGTTAACCATCTCCCAATTAGATAACAATCATGCTAGCCTGTTAAGCCTATTTAATTGGGACAGAAACCTTTGTTAGGTCCCAACTAAGTGTCAATTGAACGTTTGAGGCACTTTCGTCAAAATTGATTGTGAATTGTTCCATTACTTCTTCCGTAGTTTCAACTGGTACCTGGACAACCAAAGCATCGTATTCTGACTGCCTACTAGGACCGTTCCTCGTAACGCCCCATTCGTATTGCTTATCATTGAAAATTACCTTCCAGGATTCAGGGCCAGGAATTGTCCAAAGTGTGTACTTACCAGCTTTTAATGTCTGCCCATCGATCAAAAGATCAGATTTAGTCTCAAAAGTCGTAGCTTCATTGGCGCCAGTTCTCCAAACCCTGTCAAAAGGTACGAGCGAGCCAAAGATCTTTCTTCCTTTTTTATAAGGGCGATTATAGAAAACCTCCAAGTCATAACCTGCTTTTTTATGATTGACCACTTCTTCAGGGCTATGTTGTTTGGTAGAATAGATGAGGTACTGATAGCCACCGTAGCCCAATGCCACAAGGGATACTGTGATGATGAGAATTATTTTAGCTGCTTTTTTCATAAGGTTTGATTACAACGCACAAGTTGAGAATTGGTTCCTTAACCGAGAAATTCTTCCTGTGAAACTTGACAAGTTAACTTAAGCTGTTGTTGCAAAGCATAAGGATTTATTTTTAAGTTTATCATATGACTAAAGATGAAGCCAAAGAGATCCTTGTTTCTATGACGGAAAATTCAAGCTTGCTCCGCCATGCCAGAACTGTTGAATTGGTAATGGAAGCTTACGCTGAGAAATTCGGTGAGGATGCTGTTTTATGGGGAAATACCGGAATGTTGCATGATGCCGATTATGACAAATTTCCGGAAGAGCATCCAAATCGTATTGTGAACCTTTTGCTGGAAAAAGGAGAGGAGGAAATGGCACACGCGATTTCTGCACACTACACCAAGTGGAATGTGCCTTATAATTCATTGCTGGATAAATCATTATTGGCATGTGATGAGTTGACCGGCTTTATCGTCGCCTGCAGTCAGGTTCGCCCGGAAGGAATTGAAACACTTGGCGCTAAGTCTGTGAAGAAGAAATTGAAGCAAAAGAGTTTCGCGGCAAAAGTCGAACGAGATGAAATTTCTGCTGGTGTGGAAATGATGGGGGTTGACCTGACCGAACACATCACTTTCATTATCGAAGTACTGAAAAAAAATAAAGAAGAGCTTGAGATTTAATTGCTCAATTCATCAACTACCAACTGATAATTCTCATCATCAAAACAAACGATTAAAACATTTGCAACACTCGGTACTGTAGTGAGCGTATTCTTGATTGTTTCTACAGAGATCTCTGCAGCTTTATCTTTTGGAAACCCATAGATTCCAGTACTTATGTTTGGGAAAGCGATGTTCTTGACCTGATTTTCTGAAGCGATTCGTAATGAGTTTATGTAGCAATTGGCAAGGAGGTGTTCCTCGTTGTTGCTTCCCCCATTCCATACAGGTCCAACGGTGTGAATGACATAATTGGAAGGTAGGTCCCCAGCGGTTGTTACAACAGCTTCTCCAGTTTTGCATCCACCTTGTCGTGCGACAATTTCCTTACATTCCTCAAGGATCGATGGACCACCGGCCCTGTGAATGGCACCATCAACACCACCTCCACCCATAAGCGAGTTATTAGCAGCATTCACTATTGCATCCACTCCCAGGGTTGTTATATCACCCCTAATACATTCGATTTTTGATTGAGACATGGTAAGGAAGAATTCCTTACTTAAAATAGTCAAATTTTGATCAACTCCCGAGCGGGGTATGAGACATGGATGCTATCCATTTCCAAGGTGCCATCGTAATTGCCATTTTCATCATTCAAGAAGATGCCGAATTGATTACCTCCTTTTCCTTTTAAGTTAACAGGTCCACAACTTCCACCGGCAAGACAAACCCATGCAGATCCTCCAATATAGTTTTGTTTGAGAGAGACAACTCGTTCTTTTCCAAGTGCATCTACCATGTAGCTTCCCATGCGACCAGAGCCAGTGCTGATGATGTTGTGAAGGTTTCCAGTCAGAGAAATGAAGAAGTTATTAGGGTAACTCTTTACATCTTCCAACAATCGCTCCGCCATAATCCTATCGCGATTTCCAGCACTTTCTACATCAAGGAATACTACATCGATGCGTTTGTTGTTTTCTCGAAGAATCCTTACGGACTCGATGAGTTGAAAAATAGACGCACTTGCACGACCATCCTGGTAGTCCCGCGACCAGAAGTTTAATCCAAGGAATTTACGTTTTGCTTCTATAGATCCATTAGAATCAAGGTACTTATCTAATTGGTCCTGATCTGCTTGCGGCAATTCTAAAGCAATAGTAACCATCAGGTTTTTCTTCAACGCATTGCACGCTATCTGTCCTGCAAATTCAGGACCTTCTTTCGTCCCATGAACTTCTCCGAGCAGAACTACCTGTCCGGGTTGAAGCAAAGGCTCAGCACCGGGGAGAGGATCACATTGATTACAACTTGCCAGAAAAAGTAATGAAGTGGATAGAATGAAAAGATTTGTATAAAACCTCATGAAAACGAAATTCTTTCTTTGCGTTTTAGATACGCTTCTGAGGACCTGAGGTTGGTTAAATAAAAGTTAAAGATGATAATAATGAGTAAATATTTACTCTACCAAGATTTTAAGGTTTATTCAGTAGAGAATTACAAAACTGGATAAAAACATAGATGTCGTGAAAATTGGTAACATACCCAATAGAGATCCTTACTGCGCCTCTTCTTTTGCCAAGAAATTCAATCAGATCAAAGTAATCTTTTTCACCTTTTCGTTTAAAGTATGCTTTCAGTTGCTGTTCGGAAAGCTCGTGATTGGATTCATCAATACCAGGATTGCAAAAACATCCAGTCCTGAGCGAGATATTCCAATCATAAGCCAATTGTTCGATTTTTAGAAAATCGTAGAGATCTCCATTTCTATCAAAGAAATTGAGTGCTAAAGTTCCACCTCGTTTTTGAGGATCATCAGATCCATAGATTTCGATCAACTTTTGACCATTTGCGTGTTGTAAATTTCGAAGGTGTTGATATAGAAAATTAGTAAGGGATCCAACTCTTTTGCCGATAGAGGCTAATCCAATAGATTCGATGTATTCGAGCCCTTGACCTATTGCCGGTATATTCAGATAATCTACTGTTCCGTCCTCAAACCTTGCCTCATTTGACTCAAGATAATAGCCATCACCTTTCACGGATACAATCGTGATAGTACCTCCGGCAAATGCTGGTTTGTTTAGTTTTTCAAAGGAAGATTTCTTTACCAACAAACACCCCAGTCCAGTTGGATATCCGAATATTTTGTAAAAAGAAAGTGCCACGAAGTTCGGTTGATATTCTCGAAGGTCCAGTTTGTGTGAAGGAACAAAGGCAGCAGCATCCAACAAAACCTCCCAACCTTGATCTTGGGCATAGTTGATCCACTTTAAGTCATGTTGCACACCGGAAACGTTCGATTGAGCAGGATAGACAAAGAGTTTATGATTGTGGCCAGAAGCGTGCGATAGTTGATTCTGCAAATCATCTTCATTGACAGTCAATGAGTCATAATCCAATTGGCTATAAGAAAAGTAAGTCCCTTTGTTGCGAGCATATTCTCTTAACCCGTTTACAGAATTATGATTGTCTGAGGTTAATAGAAGTTGACTTGACTCATCAAAAGGATAACATTCACCTATGATTTTTACTGCAGCTGTTGCATTGGATGTGAAAATACATAGGTAGTCATCCTGGCAGTTGAAAAATTCAAGCACCTTTTTTCGTGCTTTGTTTATGTATTTCTCCGAGAGAGATGAGCTTGGGTTTTGAGAATGTGGATTTCCGAAAATCCTTGACGTTAAGTAGTTGCTATGCCATTCTACCAAGCTTTCAGGATAAAGATGCCCGCCAGTATAATCCAGGTAAACATGTTTCAACCTATCTAGTCTACTAAAATCCTGCTTTCTTAAATGGTCAATTTTTTTTGTCTCCAGATATTCAGGGTACTTATTTACAAAATCCCGAAATAGCTGTTTTTCAGTGTTGGCTCCCACTGAAATAAGCCCGAGCAAATTCATACTTCTAATTGTCAACTACTTTGTCCTTACAAGGAAGTTCCGTTGGATCAAATTGATTCCACAAGTTCAAACCACCCATTAAGTTTCGAATTTCTTCAAACCCATTATCCGCTAGGATTTTACTGACACGTGGGCTTCTTGCACTTATCGAGCAGTAGACAATTATCTCTTTTTCCTTGTAAGCTTCTAGTTCATCAATTCTTTCTCTCACCTCATTGATGGGAATGTTTATGGCATTTTCAAAACGTCCGATTTGTGAGGTGACCTGGTTGTACTCTCCTGTTGAACGAACGTCAAGAAATACCAGATCTTTGTTCTTATCAATGATCCCACAGAGCTCTTGGGCTGTAATGTTGGTGTAATTCAACCCCTCACTCATGTTTGACTTTTTTAAGAGGGTCATATTGCATGAAGGGCATGAACCAGGCTTGTGAAAGGTTTTACCATCAGAAGCGCATCCGCATGGGGGACAGATATATTCGCTGGCCTCAGTAATTTGTGATTGTACCTCTGAGATTGAGAGAACACAAATCAGCGCTGGAAAAAGGATGTAGTTGAAACGCATAAAGTTATTTTGGAGTTAAAAGTAGATTCAGCGTAGATAGCATTGGTCCAGCAGAAGGTTAACGAAGGTTAATGAGATGTTAAATGCGTTAATGAAATGTAAAAAACGAATTCGGAAAAGCGCTTTGGATTTTGTAACTTTTTAAATTACAGACTGTTATGTGGCTTTCAAGACGATGGATAATCCTTGTAATTGGTATAGCAGCTACAGCTATGATAGGCCTGTTATGGGTTCAGGTTAATTTGATTAATAAAGACATTACGGTCTATAGGGAGCGTTTCAATACAATTATCCCGGATTTGTTAATGGAATTGAAATCGGAGATCAGACATGATCGTGAGGTGGTCAAAAAGCTACGCAACTATAAAGGAGAAATAGAATTCTTCGTCACATCGAATGACATCAGCCACGATGATCCGCTGGTAGAAGAAGCAAGGCAAAGGCTAGAGAATATTTTACTGAACAAGAATTTAAAGATTGATTATGAAATGAAGGGAATTGTGGCCGATAACACTCCCTGTCAATATCATCATTATGATTCTCATATGAACATGACAACTCTAAAGGACATTGGCACAAAAAACCACCTGGTTTGTTTGTGTGGTCCTGAGCGAACTGCTTTTGATTTCACCATCAACTATCCGAATAAAGTTGGTTCTGTGATCCTGGTTTCAAACCCTTTGATGATCACGTCATTTACTCTCATTGGGTTGATCATTGGATGTTTTGCTTACATCGTATATGTTGTAAATCGTCAGAAGAGATTGTCTGAAATGAAAAATGATTTCGTGAACAACCTTACGCACGAGTTTAAGACGCCCATTTTCTCTATTGATTTAGCTTCCGGAATGCTCAAGAAATCAAAAGAAGTTAAGAATTCAAATCGTCTTTCGAAATATGTTGGAGTTATTGAAACGGAAGGCAAGCGATTGAAAAGTCAGGTTGACAAAGTACTCCAGGTAGCGCTGGTGGATTCTGGAAATTTCAAACTAGAGAAGAAGGAACTCGACTTACACGATCTATTGTTTACTGTGTCCAAAAATTTTGAGCTGCTGATAAAAGAAAGAGGTGGAACACTTAATCTGAAGCTACATGCGAGCAATCCAAGATTGTATGCGGATGAAACCCACCTGAAGAACATTATCTATAACCTAATGGACAATGCACAGAAGTACACAGAAGGAGCGCCTGAGATAGAGGTGACTACTTCGGAGCGGTCGGATGGATTGGTGTTAAGTATTCGAGACAATGGTATAGGCATAAGTGAGGAGGTTCAGAAGTTTATATTCGACAAGTTCTATCGAGCGAAATCGCACAATATTCCTGATATTAAAGGTTTTGGCTTGGGGTTGAGTTATGTGAAAAGTGTGGTAGACGCACACAAAGGGAAGATCAACCTTGAGAGCAGTCCTAATCATGGAAGTATTTTCACTGTTCAATTTCCCGTAGCTTAAATGGGAACAAGAATTTTGCTTGCGGAAGATGATAAAAACCTGGGGTATGTCCTTCATGAGTACCTTGAGATGAATGATTTTGAAGTAACACTAACGAAGGATGGGGAAGAAGCTATTAAAGTCTTTCAAAAGGGAAATTTTGACCTTTGTATTCTGGATGTTATGATGCCTAAGCATGATGGTTTTTTCGTTGCAGAGCAGATAAAAAAAGTAGATGAACAAATCCCGGTAATTTTCCTTACTGCAAGAGCGCTTAAAGTTGATAAGTTGAAAGGGTTTAGGATTGGGGCAGACGATTACATTGTCAAACCGGTGGATGAGGAAGAACTGATGGCAAGAATCAACGCTATAGTCAAACGTTCTCGGCTAAGCTCAAGAACAAACGCGACAACCTATAAGATCGGGAAGTACTCTTTTGATTATGAAAATCAACAATTGATTATAGCGGAGACCAAACGCACCATCACGACAAAAGAAGCTGATGTTCTTCGAGCATTGTGTGATTGCCAAGGAAAAATTCTGGATCGAAAAACTACGCTAAAAACACTCTGGGGTGAGAACGATTATTTCAGTCGTAGGAGTATGGATGTTTTCATTTCTAAGCTCCGAAAATATTTGAGTGATGATCCGTCCGTAAAGATTCGGAATGTTCATGGAAAGGGATTCGTTTTGGAAGTGGAAGGTTAACGGACTTTTACTCCGAAGTATTCTCCTCAATAAATCGAAAAGCTAAATCGAAAGTGGTCTTTTTGGCTTCCTCATCATAATTCGCACCCCCATTGAAGAGCTTTTGAGCAAATGCATGCCTTGCATTTGGATAAATGAAAAGAGTAGCATACGTTTTTTCCTTGTTAAGCGCATTATAAAATCGGATTGCTCCTTGTGGGTTGTCCTTAGATCCCATAACCATTAGCGAAGGAAAAGTCATTTTATTCAATTGATCTTCAGCCTGTGGTGTGTTCCCATAAAATAGGATTAAGCCGGCTACTTCTGTGTTGTTATTAATGGCCGCTCTGCTTGCGAATTGTGTTCCGAGACTGAATCCCCAGATAAATACCTGATCATATTTTTTCGTCGCTTCTCCAACTACCTGATTCATATAATCTCCAACATTGGCCATATCAACAGAATTCATTAAGCCACGTGCTTCTGCGTTTGTTTTAGCTGATTTGCCCTTGTATAAGTCCATGGCGATGGCATCCATTCCTGCTTCATTGATACGCTGTAACATTTCAAAACTTAAATCAGATATTCCAAACCAATCGTGGAATACGATTACAACAGATTTGGATTGAACAAGAGATTCATAATATTCAAAACTGGTTGTATTAATCTCGACAGTTTTTTTGACCGGCTCCTTTTCTTGAGCCACACAAATAGAAGTTGCGATAGTCAGGAGTAATGTTAGATACTTTTTCATTTTCGGATTTGAGTTTGCGTTGTGTAAATATATTTGATATATCAAATAAATATATCAATGCTTGCATCTAATTAATCGGTTTCAAAAATTGTGGAGCTTTCTCTTTCAGAAATTCATTTACATACTTACGATATTCCTCCGTGTTGTTTATAACATCCATCACATGATCGTTCCCCCATTCCGTATGGAAAAATTGAGAAATTCCTGGTTTAAGATTTTTTGAAACGTTCACAGACTGGGTAGAGGAGGTTTGCTTGTCGCCTTTTGAATGAATGAGTAAAATGGGTTCATCAATCTTAGATGCTTTATTTAATGCACTGTTTTCAAGGTCAACTCCTGCTCGAATTGAAACTACTTTCATGACACCTGGCGAGATCATTTTGATTCCATTTCCATAATCTCTAATTGCGCGTTCGAATACGGCAGAATTCCAATTTTGGAATGGGGAGTCTGCAATTACAAAACCGACATTTTTTGAGTCAGATGCAGCAATGATAGTAGTGGCTGCTCCCCACGAACTCCCTATCCATCCTACTTGGGAGTAGTTGATGCCTTTTGACTCGAGAATCCAATCTGTGATTTTCCAGAGGTCATCGGCTTCCTTGATTCCTCCGGTAGCAAATATTCCGTCGCTATTTCCATGCGCTCTATGATCATACATAACATAATCGCAATTGCATTCGGAAAAGACCGTGACATATTTGAGCATGTCGGCCCACATCGCTCCCCACCCATGGGCAAAGATTATAACACAAGTTGAACTGTCTGAGGTTGCAAAATATTTCCCACTTAGGTTTAATCCATCGTTGGATTTTACCGCAAAGTCTTTGGCCGGTGGCATGGTAGCCATCGATGCTTCATACGTCGTACCCCAGTATTGGACGATCCTGGACTTTGTTTTTTCAAGTGAACTCTCCGGAAACAGAACACGACCGGATAGTGACCAGCATATGAACGCGTAACTTGCCAGGATAAGAAGGCCCAGAACGATAAGTACCCGTTTGAGAATTTTCATTTAAGACTATGGATTAGTTGAGAATTGCTGAATAATTTTCTACTATATCGCTCACGTCTTCATATTTCTCCCATTCAATGGGCCTTTCGAAATCCTGACCGCTTATTAGCACATGCGCATTTGGGTATTTTTCTTTCACTGTTTTCCAATTGGCATCTTCCCAATTTGCCTTATCCATTTCCAGTAATGAGACTCCTTTTAAGGAGCCGGAAACTGCCCGACCAATAAGCGGCCACCACATGCTTTCGGTCTCACGATCCCAGAAAACAAATCCGTCCAGTCCATCCCAAACCTCATCATCATAGTAGGTATAGCCAGTCAAAGCGAAAGTAAGCTCTTTGTCACCATAGGTTCGCTCATAAATTGCACCCAGGTCAGCAAGAATGCAGTAGGCAGCCATAATCGGTTTGCCATCCAATATATCGTTTACCACCTCATGCCTTGTTAAATCAGGTACCGAGTAAGCTTTTACCTCTTCTCCTGCATAGGCGATTAGAAACCGTGTGGTATCATGCCATTGGGTATCTGCCATCTGGACAGTGGTAAATGCCGGTGCCAGGAGTGCCGGGAATGCCTCACGACCAATGCCATAATGAAACTGCTCATCTTTCAACTCACTGTTTGATATATCGAAATGTGAGAGACTGTCTTTACCTCCATACATCATTTTCTTTTCACCAACCATGAAAATCTTTCCGTTCTCAACCGAGATGGGCCGTTGCTTTTTAGGTGTCACCGTTTCTTTAGCCTGCTCATTTTGATCGGAAGACTGACATGCTCCAAGCACTACAAGGATGAAGAGATAGCTGATTTTTTTCATACCGATTTTAATTTTTGAGTGGCACAAGATAAAAAGATCCACTCTTTAAAGGGTCCAAAAGTATTTTACTTACAATAGTGAAACTTTATTTATCTTCGTCCAGTATAATACTTACAATAGTGTAATAAATGGGAAATATTAAACTAGGAAACTTTGAAGAACTGGTGCTTTTATTGGTAGGTGTGCTTTATGAAAATGCCTACTCCGTCAATATTGTTGACGAATATGAAAAGCAAACAGGAAAGAAAATCAATGTAAGCGCTATTCACACAGTACTTTATAGGTTGGAAGAAAAGGGGTTTTTAGAATCAAGAATGAGTGAATCGACAGCTGAAAGAGGCGGGAAAAGAAAACGGCTGTTTTACTTAACCCCATATGCCAGCCGGGCACTGGACGAACTCGCAACGTTACGTGAGCAGCTTAGATACCAGATTCCGAAGCAAGCGCTTACCTGGAAGGAAGGATAGAATGTCGGTAGCTCAGACATATCGACCTCCAGAGTTAGCTCTTCGTTTTTTTCGCTGGTATTGCAGACCAGACAGGGTAGAAGAACTGGAAGGTGATCTGGAAGAATTTTTCTCTAAAAGGATCAATAAAGGTGAACCTGTATGGAAAGCCAGGTTCTTTTTCTGGTGGAATGTTTTCCGCTGTTACAAATCATACGCAAGGACAAAAACTCAAAATAATTCAGTTATGTTATCTCTATTTAAATCTTACTTTAAACTCGCCCTACGGCATTCTTGGAAGAACAAATGGTCAGTTTTGATCAATGTAACAGGACTTGGCTTAGCACTCAGTATGTGTGTCTTCCTTTACCTGATTTATGCTTATAATATTGAGTTTGATACATTTTATCAAGGCACAGAAAATACGTATCGAATTCATGCAATGACGTATGAAAATGGTGCTGAGAGAAGGAATGAAATAGCCCCGTTTGCACTAGAAAGCAAAATCAGAAACGACATTGCTGGAATAGATGCTGTTAGTAGTTACACTGGACGGACTCTGGATATCAAAGTTGGTAATGATTTTTTTTCCGAATACACCGGAATTATATCGACGGACTTTTATGAAATGTTTGAAATACCCTTATGGTATGGATCATTTGAAGGTTTTGGTGATCAACCGCTGGTATATCTTAACGAGAGACAATCAAAGAAGTATTTTGGAAATGAAGTGGCATTAGGAAAAACGATTACTGTTTACTTCCATAGTGAGAAGAAAATCGATTTTACTGTAGGCGGTGTATTTCAAAAAATTCCGCTCAATTCCAGTTTTGATTTCGCTATGCTTATTAACCAGAAAGAATATATCCAGGGAATGGAAATTGATCCTAATGACTGGACGAACAAACGCTACGAAGGAATTTATGTCAAAGCCAATCCAACGAGAATCAAGCAAATAACTGAAGAAATAAACAGTTACGTGTCCATACAAAATGAAGGTCATGAAGAACGGAAAATAAGTCGCTTCGAATTGGTACCATTCCTTTCACCTTTGGTAGCTAGTGAGCTTCTGTACAGATCATATGTGACAGCTCGCCTGCGGCCCCAGGTCTATATTATTTTCACTGTTTTGATAGCCATGATTTTTTTGACTGCCTGCTTCAACCTGGCAAATACGTCTATGGCGATGATAGCTAAGCGTTTAAAGGAGATAGGGATAAGAAAAACATTGGGGTCGGGGAGCAGGCAGATTTTGATTCAATTTTTGTTTGAAATGGGAATCATAAGTGCATTAGCTTTTATTGTTGCTCTGCTCACAGCCAATTCCACTTCGGATGCAATCCTTGGGCTCTTTAGTGCAAGCTTTTTGTTGCAGGATGCTGATCTTACCGGGATCATTCTCTTCGTTCTAGGTTTCTTGATTGTTACCACAATAATTGCCGGCCTGTTGCCAGCATTATATGCCTGGAAATTTCAGCCTGTTTCAATCATGAGAAAGGCGGTAAAATTGAAGGGAGTCAATTGGTTGAATAGATCGCTAACAGTTGCACAGTACAGTTTCTCGATAGCGGTTCTTGCAGCTGGAATTACTTTTTCTCAGAATTCTGACTTTTTGAAAGAAATGCACTTGGGCTACGATGATGATGATATGATCGACCTTTATTTAGGTAACTCAGAATTTTATGATGTGGTTAAGCAGGAAGTAGACCAAATCCCCGGAGTCCAGACTGCTGGCACGTTTAATCATGTAGGTGGGTTTGGTCGATTTAGTACATCAAAACTATTGGAAATCGATACACTTTCTGAAGAAATAAGGCATTATGCTGTTGGTTCTGAATACCTGGAATTAATGGGTGTAAACATCGTTGGCGGCCGAAGTTTTATTAGTGGCAGTGAAGCGGATCAAAAGGAAAGTATCCTAGTGAGTCAGTCTTTAGCCGAAAGGTTCTTCAAAAATGAAGAGCCAATTGGACAGGTCATAAAAATTGGAGGTGATCGTAAGCAAATTGTTGGAATAATTGAAGATATAATTGACGATGTGTATGAAGACTCCGAGTTACGTCCTTCTGCTTTTGCATTAAGGGATACAAGCCTGAGGCATTTAGTGGTTAAGGTAACTTCCGGCGACATAGAGGATGTGGATGCGAAATTACGAGCCATTTGGAATGAGCATCTTGACAAACCTTATGCTGGAAGATTGCAGGAGGAACTTGCTTTAGGTGAAGCGGGTCGAGATACTCGCAACTTGCAGAAGATCTTTATTGCGATGGCAATTTTAGGAGGTTTCCTAAGCATTGTTGGAATCTTTTCTCTTGCTAAACTCAATGTGGCCAAACGAATCAAAGAGATCAGCGTGAGGAAGGTATTAGGTGCCTCTTTAAAAGAACTACTGTATACCATTAACAGATCATTTGTGATTGTGTTATCAGTCGCAATGATTGTTGGTTGTGGATTAGGATACTTTATATCTGATGCGGTACTGGGGTTGATTTACAAGTACTATATTGATGTTTCGGCAATCACAATCTCTATCAGCGGAATATTCATCGTTATCATTTCACTGATAATAATCACAGGCGCTATCGTTGCTCCTGCCAATGCAAACCCGGTAGTGGGCTTGAGAGAAGAGTAAGATACATAAGTTGAAGAGGGCTAATAATCAAAAAAGGACGGCATGGCCGTCCTTTTTTTAATGGTGTTTTTACTAGTTATTTCTTCTTGAAATTCGCATTAAAAAATGGTAGCCATCTTAGTCCCTTCGGATTGTTAGGGTTGTGGTTTAACAGACCCAATTGAATTCCCTTACCACCTCTTGCTATATTAAAAATTCCAATAGATAAGCCGTTATTGTCTCCTCGTATGTGATTGAATGCTGAAATTGCAATGCCTTTTAACTCGGTTTCATCATCTTCATCGGTGTTTTTGTCGCCGATTTTAAGCATAGCAGGAGCTACCGCAATTCCAGTCACTTTATCGCCACCTACGACACCAGCTATACTGATTCCTTTCACTTCCGGTGCGCCAACTCCAACCACTGCCATATTCAGTCCCATTACTTCGTCACCAGCGCCAACACCTACACCTCCGATATTTATGCC